>NZ_AP024861.1:3632017-3934686 GCF_024346755.1 Vibrio aerogenes
TTCTAGGGCAAATGTTGCAATTTGTTCTATGGTATCTCTTCGATCTAAACCTAATTCAGTTGCAATCTTCCGTATGCCAGCATCACCACCACTAGTGAGCTTATTATATGAGCGCTTCGCTATTTCAGTAAGTATCCAAAAGTCAATTGCATATTGAACAGCTCTGCAACGATCATTCATCCCCCAATTCTGTATTGTATCCACGAGCCTATTAAGTTGTTGATATTCAACTTTACATGTTGAGTCTACTTTTTTAGTATTTGATAACAGTTTTAATAATGAGGACTTGCCAATTCCTGCTGGCCCATGAATCACAATGATATTCTCTTTATTAATATCTTTAATTTGTTTTAGATCAATTAGGTAATGCTCTAAATTTGCATCTTTACTTGCGTCCTCAGCTTCAAATACAGAGGATAGGGCTTTGAACTCATCATGCGTTATCATGGTGAACCTCATAAAAAAGAAAGTGTTGCCGCTTAACTATTCGGTTCATACCAATCAATAGTTGAACAAGTTGTTTAAAACGAGTTTTAGGATAATCTGTACCCCATTTGCGGTACCAGTTATCAAGGGTTGGAAGATTGTTTTCATTTGAGTGGCCAGTATGAATTGATTGCAATAAGCCATCCAAATCATAACCTTGTGATTCTATTTCTTTTCTTAAATGAATTTCAAGAGAACGGTCAAAGTCGTTGTTATATATATCTTTGCCTTTTTCAGTAAGCTTCCCTTCGATCCTATCCACTATATTCCAGTATCTAATGTGATTAAACCAAGCCCTAATAGCCTTATCACTAATAAAAATATCTTTGTCTGTATTCCGATCTTTAATCATAAATGCTTTAGCAAGTTCTTTGTCTAGCTTTAATGAACCTATAACATTGTCATATTGCTCACTTGGGTATTTACCAAATGCAATTATTGATGCTTTAAAACGGTTGTAAGTAATTGGTACCATAAGTAATGCCTTGATAGCTTTTCTTTTTGTACAAAACCAGTAATAAATATTTATCCGAAGTTGTTATCACATTCGTTACTATCCCAAATACACTTATTCACAGAACTCCAAGTGAAAAGATGTCGCCTGCTGTAACTCAATCCGCCACTCAAAAATCCGGGTAATCAATTCACGCCCGACAGTGACTACACCTTTTAATGCTCTTATGAGCTCACTTTCACAGTATAGACTGCTTTTTATTTCGCCAGTGGTCTGATCAACAGAATATTCATAGTAAGGCTTAAAAACCTGTGCCTTGCGCTCACAGAACACCCCGCCCATCTGCACGGTAAAGGTTTTCCAGTCGCCTTTGTCGGCAGCTTCAATAATCGCTTTGGGCTTGTCAGACAACCCGGTAATGTCTTTTAAGCGTCGCAGTTCGCGCCAGACGGTAACGGAACAACCACCCAGTTGCTGAAACTGACGAATACCCCAACAGGCCGCCCATGCGTCCACTCTGGCGGCGGCTTCCTGCGGGTCTTCGCCATAAAGGCCAGTGTCTAAATCACTGCCATCAATGTTCTTGGAGATGTATTTCGCAATGTAGCCAGTCGATGAGCCTTTGGCCGGGTCGATTTTAACTTCCGTAAAACGGTGTTTATCTGCGCCGGATTCGTCGCTGTCTTCACGCATGGCGTAATCCCGCATCACTTCAATCATGGGCTGATAGAGGTGCTTTTCAGCAAACAGCAATAAATGCCAGTGCGGTGTACCATCATGTTGTGGCTCTGCCACCCGGAAGCCGTAAAAGCGGATATTCAGGCGGCTGAGTTTCGCCCGGATTAACTGCCATAAGTTATTGAGATAAGCTTGCCCATCCAGCGGGGTGAATCCCTGCCATTTGGGATTGATATCGCCGGATTTGGAATAACTGCGGTGATACTTTGACGGACAGGTGATCGTCAGAAAGGCGGCTTCATGGCCGGAATCCTGCGCCAGCTCTTCAAACCCTCTTGCCCGAAGCATCAATTCACCTTTTCTGATTTTCGGGTCAGCAACACCTTTTTGTGACAGTTCCAGTAATGAAAAGCGCTGTCCCAGATTGTTCACGGCAAAAGTGTTAGACAGATATTCATGCTGATAAGCTTTCTGCCGGATTCTGGCCTGTAAGGTGAGCTTTGAACAATACAGACTGGTGCGTTTGTTGACCTGATTCAGGTGATGCAACACAGTTTCAATGTTGCGTCGCTGGGATTTTCTCAGCTTACGCAACCACCATTTATGATCACAGTACCGTCCCATTTCCCCGGCCAGGGAATAACCTTCTGTCGGAATGATCCCTTGTTGCCGGATAAAGCAGCGCACAGGCTCAAGGGAGAATTCATCATCCAGATACTGACGACGCAGAGCAAACACCGACTTTGCCAAATGTTTAGCTTTGGCGCGTAAATCATCTTCACTGAGGTTCAGCTCAAGCTGCTGAAAGGGAACGGAAAGCTTGTCCGCTAACTGCTCTGTGGTGAGGCGTAAAAAGGTATTGCGTTCAAATTTGGTTGGCCGGGCGAAATACTCACGCAGCAATAAGCGTTGTATTTCCGGCGGAAAGCAACAAAGCCTTTGCTGAACAAAGGCTTTATCATCCCAATCGACCTGTGAAAAACTGATTGGCTTCATATTGCATCCCTCCCTCGTGATGTGAGGGAAAACTCATCCCAGCGAAGGCCGAAGAAGTTCACCGGGGTGAAGGTAACCAACCCGGCCTGATAAAGTTTATCGACCGTGCCGGAAAATACCCGGACAGGCAACCGGGATTTTGGTTGAACCTCGCCTTTCATTGGACTGTAATCAGAGCAAACGCGAAACGTTCGCCCGGTTTGCATCCATTGCAGTAATGCTTTTTGTTCTTTGGTGAGAGAAGGAGTAGAAAACTCAGGCATAGTAAGCCACCTCCTGAGACAGGTGATCCAGCTTGGTGTGATTGTTTAACCACTGATCTAAGTCTTCTTTGAGGTAACGGACAGCACGCCCGATTTTGATAAAGGGTGGTGCAACCGTGCGGTTTCCCCGGTGCCCCTCCATTCTGGCCTGACGTAAAAAAGAACGGCTCATGCCGATATAAGCGGCGGTTTCCTGCTCTGTGTATGCACGTTTTTCGATGGTGGTTTGTGTCATGTTTGTATCTCCGTTTGTTCATTGAGAGATATAAAAACATGCGTAATCTGCACGTGCAGATGACCGTGCAGCTAACCGTGAAGTTAATTTTTCAGTTCGTTTCTGACTTCACTCAGCAGGTTCTGAAAACGGCGGTAAGACATGGTTAATACCACATCACCCCGGCCAAAATAAGTAATGTCATCATTGGTGATGTCATCAATCACTGCATCGGTATCAAATTCACGCCCGGTTTCAAGATGGATATCTTTACGCAGTAACACCAGTACCTTATCTGAACGGGATTTCGGATGTTTCAATAGCACCCGGTGCAAAATCTGTTTGATGGGATTGGTAAACACAACCTCACCGGAGGCTTCCGGCTGCTTTTGTATTGTCGGAGCGGGTACCGTATCTTTTATCACTTCAAGACCAAACCGTTCAGCGATCTGATTTAAGTCAATCCGTAGGGAGTGCGGTTCAATGGTCAGTTTTCGGTTTTGCAGGTAACGGGTATTCAGCCTGTTAAGCTCATCACCCATTTTTTCTTTCATTTCAGCCGTAAACATTTCAGTGATCATTTGGCCGACACTTTGAAAACCAGTGACATCATAAATCACTTCAGGGTAAGCCCAGAAAGGCTTTTCCCGCCGTGCTGGTAACTTATTCATGTATGGGATGATATATTTTTCTATGGCTCCGAAAGCCTCTGTCACCGATTGCCAGCCTGAGACTTTTTCCGGCTCAAGGATCTGAAACATCTCTACCATTTTCTCTTTGTTGTAAGCCGCAAAATGCTTTGAATCTTCCCAGCCTAACCGGACAAATCCCCGGTAATCAAACACCGCACCAACCACAGGCTTATCTTTCACAGCAAACAACGCCCCGGCGTGCTTCACCTCAACCTTTGCACACAGATGAAGCTCACCATCATCAATTGAATCAAGCACTTCTTCTTTGGTCAGAGATGTTCTTTTTTCTATTTCTTCTAACCGGATAAACCGGCGTTTTCTTTGCGCCATGTATAAACCTGTCTGGAGTATTTGTGTGGAATTATTCTGAATCATTGGGAATCTAAGCCGTTTGAGATTGTGAATAGATTTCCTGTTGAAAGTAGCATTTTAACCCGTTTATACATAAAACACATTGCGATACGTTGATTCCGCATGGAAAAGTGTATCGGTTGACAATTGGACACAGATGGGAGATGGAAGAACATATACAATTTATACAGTGATGGTGGAAAGGCATTATTGAAAATCGTTTTTGCCCCGAAGCTTCCTAGCCCCGCCAAACTGGCTCCCCATGAATTCTCTAGAGTGGACAAAATTAATCTAATCTATGAGCGGTGTTTTTCCGTAATTATCTCCTGAAATCGTCTCTGATTCACACAAGAGGCTGATATTGATTTAGTTTAATAACAATTGGTAGCATTATAGGTAGAATGTAGGTATGGAGAAATTCCACCTATAAAGTTTTAGAACTCTTTATATTTCACATGAGGAACAAAATGTCTACTTTAGACCAATACAAAGATAAGTATTTTTTCCATTTCACTCACTTAGCTAATCTTAATGATATATTGGTTAATGGCTTGTTAAGTACAAACGAAAAAAAAGAAAGAAAAATTAAGCATTTAGATGTGGCCTCATCTGATATACAGTGCACTAGACATGAAATGGTAGTGCCATGTGGACCAAAGGGAAAGATTCACGATTATGTCCCATTTTATTTTTGTCCAAGAACTCCAATGTTTCTTAGCATTATTAAGTCAAGAAATTATGACCAGCCGTTTTTTATTACCTTTGCTGTCTCATTCGAGAAACTTAAAAGTAAAAAATTTGTTTTTACAAATAAAGCTGCAAATAGAAGGTTTGAACCACCTGAGTTCTATGATTGTCCAACACAACTTGATAAATTAAGTTGGGATATTATTGAAAGTAGGTCATGGGGGTGTACTGATGACTCTATTAAACATAAAAAAATGGCAGAAGCACTTCATTATAAAAAGTTTAACCTTTCCGATGTAGATTATATTGTTGTTTGGAAGGAACAAATTAAAGATTTTGTAAAAAAAGCATTTAATAAAAATGGAATTAATTGCCCTCCGATCTACCTTGATGGGAAAAACAAATATTATCACTACTATTATGATCTAAACTGCAATGAAAAAAATTGTTCTTTGGTTCATGGTCCGATAATTACGAGAGCAACATTTATAAATATTGTAGAGAAAGTAAACGAGAATAGGAGAACTGTTAATGATCACTATAAGTTTGATGATATTGAAGATGCTTTACCCCCTCTGTCAGAATAGTTGCCACTGTTAAAAATTAACCAGTCATAGGGGAGGTTAAAGAGGAATGATGACCCGCTATTCACCAGAAAGAAAAGAAGCGATCCTGAAAAAAATGTTACCCCCACATTCACTTTCTGTCGCTCAACTGGCAAAAGAAGAAGGGATTTGTGAAGCAACCCTGTACAATTGGCGAAAAGCATTCAGAGAATCAGGAGTCGTTTTGCCAGACAGTCATACTTCATCTTCACAATGGTCCGCACAAACCAAACTGGCCGTTGTTGCCGACACCCTTTCTATGACTGAAGCAGAGCTCAGTCAGTACTGCCGTGAAAAAGGCCTGTACCCTGAGCAGGTTCATCAGTGGCGCAGTGAATGTATGCAGGGCTTTATGTCGGCTAAAGAAAGGGAAGCGGAAGCGAAAAAACAGGCAAAGGCCGATAAACAGGAAATCAAAGCCCTGAAAAAAGAGCTGCGACATAAAGAAAAAGCACTCGCTGAAACTGCAGCTTTACTGGTGCTGAGAAAAAAGCTCAGAGCCTTTTACGGGGAAGATCCCGGGGACGACTGACCTCAACCGAAGACAGGAAAAGTCTCATAGCACTGATCCATGAAGCCTGCCAGAGTGGTTGCCGGTTAATCAGAGCCTGTGATGAAGCGCAGATTGATTTACGGACTTACCGCCGCTGGTATCAGGGTGGAAAGGTTCAGGCCGATCAAAGACCACAGGCATTGAGACCGGCGCCGGTCAACAAGCTTTCAGAGCAGGAACGAAGGGCGATTATCGACATCTGTAATACTGCAGAATATGCCAGTCTGCCGCCCGCGCAGATTGTTCCGGCCTTGTTGGATAAAGGAGAATATATTGCCAGTGAATCGAGTTTTTACCGGGTCTTAAAAGCAGCAGGACAGCTGACCGGGAGAGGTCGCCAGAAGAGCCGACAAAAAGTTGTAAAACCAACGAGTTATACTGCGACACAGCCAAATCAGGTCCACACCTGGGATATCACCTATCTGCCTTCAACGGTACGTGGTCAGTTTTACTACCTGTATCTGATTGAAGATATTTACAGCCGGAAAATCGTGGGTTATGAGGTGCATGAAACCGAATGTGGTGAGTTGGCGTCAGAATTATTGCAACGGACAGTGTTCCGGGAAAAATGTTTTCAACAGGCGTTGGTCCTGCACTCAGATAACGGCAGCCCGATGAAGTCCCTGACACTGAAAGCAAAAATGGAAGAGCTTGGCGTGCTCTCTTCTTACAGCCGTCCGCGGGTGAGTAATGATAACCCTTATGTGGAATCGCTGTTCCGGACGTTGAAATATATCCCGCAATGGCCATCAAATGGATTTAGAAGTCTGAACGATGCCAGAGAATGGGTAGAGCGATTCGTTCAGTGGTATAACACGGAGCACAAACACAGTGCGCTCAATTACGTGACGCCAGATGAGCGTCATCATGGAAAAGACAAACAGATTTTAGAAAACCGCAAACAGGTCTTGATGTTACACCGAGAGGCGAATCCAGCGCGCTGGTCAGGAAATATCAGGAACTGTGAGCCAGTTGGTAAGGTTGAATTAAACCCGGACAAAACACCAGAAATTGACGAAGAAAAAGCAGCTTAAATATTAAGCAGATGATGACAACTATCTTGAAAAACACCGTATTTCAGCAACAAAGATTGAATTTGAAAATGGAAACATTATACTTGGCTAATTAAATAGCCCTAACAGGTATTTAAGGTTTCAAGATACTTTGTCTTATCTGATACTAGCATATTAGAGCATTTGTACTAACATGCTTTTGTCCGTGCGACCTGAAGTCGTATGAAGCGTTGTTCATCGCTTTATGAGTGAACCATCTGTTTATTCAGAAGCCAAATGCGCATAACTCAGACCAGAATCCTTGACATAACATTCACAAATAAAGAACACTGAACCGTACTTATCCCCAAATACTCAAACCAACCCCTCATATCTTCCCAAAGAAACATCCTCCCCAAACCCAAGATAATCAACCCAAATCCTCAACGCCTCTGATTTCTCACTCAAATACTGGCTGCGGTTATATATCCCGGATACTCCAGCAACCGTATGCCCTAGCAGGTGATCAACTACATGCGGTGCAACGCCTAAATCATTTAGCTTGGTGGCAATCGTCCGGCGTAAGTCGTGAATTGACCATGATTCCTGATGGTCTAGTTTCTTCCATAAAATCCGGCAATACTGGCTGACTGATTCCGGTGATTTTTCACCGCCAAGCACAAAGCCTGTTTTCTGAGTTTCAAACTTCAGTTCCAGTAACCAAGGAATGATTGCATCCGGAATGGGGCGAATAATCATTTCAGAGTTTTTACTATTCGCTTTTGGCACCGTCCAAAGTTGCTGATGAAAATCCCATTCATCCCATGTTGATAAGCGCACTTCCTGTGTCCGGGCACCAAAAATGACCAGTAACAGAATCAGCCGCTGATAGTATGGGAGTACTTTGTCACCCTGAATCAGTTCAAGTAATTGTGTGAGTTCTTCATCACTCAACACGCGATCCCGTTTCGCCTGCTTCTTACCTACATCACTGATTATCAGGTCATCTAAGGCATGGCTGAGGGCAAAGCCCCGCTTACGGCAGAAAATCAGCGCCTGTTTACAATTCTGGAAAATATACCCGGCTGCAACAGGTGCCGCTTTTCGTTTTCCCGAACCCCGGCGGACTTTATCGAAACAGGAACACCATAATGAAGTGGAAACATCAGCAAGCGGATACCTCCCAAGCGTAGGATAAATATGTCGTTCAAACTGTGCCTGATGCCGCTTGTAATTTTTCCGGTTTTCTTTCGCATAGTGCTTCAGCCAGTAGTCCAGTGCTTCTTTAACCGTCACCGGGTATTGGCGACTTGCTCTTAACAAGTTCATTTCAACACCTGGATCTTTACCGTTATCCAACCACTCCCGGCAGCGATCGCGCTTTTCTCTTGCCTGCTTCAGTGAAGTTTCCGGATACGAACCCAAACCTAATAATTTTGGATTGGTCTCCCGTCCGCCTAACCGATAACGATAAATCCAGCCTATTGCACCGTTTTTAGAAATCCGGGCTGATAACCCGGAACCATCAGAAATGACGCTTTGACCCTCGTAAGGTTTCCCATAAATTGCTTTTAAGAATCTATCATTGATTTTATTTGTTGTTGCCATACAAGCACCTGGCCGGATAAAACAGCCTTCTGTGATACACACCATGATACACACATTTATTTGCGTAACGATGATACACGATGAACGAGAAAGAACAAATATAACAATAAACTCTATATTTTCAATGCCTTAAAATGACAACCATAAATTTCAGGAAACAACAATGAACCATATACTTATAATACGGCGTGAACTAAGCCATATTCAGCAAGATATCGATCGAAGCACTAACAAAAATTTGTTGGTGCTTTTTTTATTTCAGTCATGAGGAATCAAACAGCCTTCTGTCAGGCAGCCTTTACGGTGTTGTAGCTTACTTCGGGTCTTATCCTTCACTCTGCCCGGCGTCATCCGCTTCAACCGCTTCAACCCAGAAGATACTCACTTCAGTTTTCACCACCCGCACGATCTGACCTTGTTTCAATGGCTTCTCACTTCTGACTTTCCAGTTGATGCCTGAATAAGGATAAACGACATCATCAGAGGCCATATCCACATCACCAGAAAGACGAAAAGTGAGCTGAGCGAAGTCGGACTGAGACGATTGGGAGGAAGCGCGATTCTGGAGCAGGTGCAGTGGTTTCCAGAGAATCAACGCTAAACCTAATGAAAGGAGCGCACTCGACCAGAGGGCTGCATTCATCGTTACATCCAGCCACCCAAACTGCATCATCAGGCCAGTCAGGAAAACCGCCAGCCCAATGAAGAACAGAATAAACGTCGCAAAACCAAACACCGCGACTTCAATGACCAATAACAGAACCCCAAGTGTCATCAGCACTTCAGGAAAATGTGCAATCACCCAAACCATGACTTAACTGCCCGCTTTTGAATTCAGTGTATTAATAATCGACATCCCCTGTGCGACCAGTGCTGTGGCATCGGTTGCATTATCAGGTAACAGCACCACCGAGGACTCTTTTGCAATCGCCTGCTTCGCTTCAATCGCTTTGGTAGCCAGATCGAGCTGAATCGCTTTCTGTCCCCGTTCAGTATTGGCGGCTTCCCCAACGACTTCCAGAGCTTTTGCCCGTGCATCTGCAACCGCAATAATCGCTTTCGCTTCCCCTTCAGCCCGGAGAATCTGTTCCGCTTTATCAGCTTCAGCCGCCAGTACCTGCGCCTGTTTTTTCCCTTCGGCGACGTTGATCGCGGCCTGACGATCCCCTTCGGATTCCAGAATTTGCGCCCGTTTCACCCGTTCTGCTTTCATCTGAGCTTCCATCGATTCCATAATCGAACTTGGCGGCACAATATCTTTCACTTCATAACGCAGTACCTGAATGCCCCACGGTTCAGCAGCCAGATTGATCGCACTGACAATATTTGTATTGAGCATATCCCGCTCTTCAAAGGTCCGATCCAATTCCATTTTACCCAACTCAGAACGCATGGTTGTTTGCGCCAATTGCGTGACAGCAAACACATAATCATCCACACCATAAGTTGCTTTGTATGGATCCAGCACCCGGAAATACAACACACCATCCACCACCAGCGAAATGTTGTCTTTGGTAATCGCAGACTGGGAAGGCACATCCTGCGCCTGCTCTTTCAGGCTTCTCTGAGCCGACACCTTGTCAATAAAAGGAATAATGACATTCATTCCCGCAAGCTTCGTCGACTGGTATTTCCCGAAACGTTCCACCAGATACGCCTGATTCTGGGGCACAAACTTAATTGCAGAACGCAATAAAATAATGATGAGCAGCAAAATCCCTACAGGCAGGATATTGTCCTGAATGATATAAATAAAAAATTCCATCAGATGTTCCTGTTATGTCCGATTAAAGAATGATGACACGATTCCGGTTATCTTCGTTTGCCGTGTGGCAAATAGAGTATATCAAACATATGAAATATTATTATTATAGCTGTTGATAAACCGGGGCAAACTGAGGATACAAATTTCAGCAAAATCTCACAGAACAACGTTCAATCACTTTGCGTTCAATATTTTCATTGAAATATTAAAAATATCAATTGAACTTTGTTCACAAAAAAGGCAGTCTCTTGCACAGATAAAGATAAACCTGTGTCTGAAAAAACACCCCGTCAGCTCACGTTAATGAAATAGTATTCCATGACAATTCCTAAAAAAATTCACTACTGCTGGTTCGGTGGGAACGAACTACCTGAACTCACCATTCAATGTATCGAGAGTTGGAAAAAATTCTGCCCTGATTATGAAATTATCCGCTGGGATGAAAGCAATGTTGACCTGAATTCATGTCAGTTTGTGAAAGAAGCTTATGCGGCAAAGCAATGGGCATTCGTTTCCGATTACATCAGGCTGAAAGTCGTGGAAGCCTGTGGGGGAATCTACCTCGACACAGATGTTGAGCTGCTTACCAGTCTGGAGCCTTTTTTAAACTTGCAGGCATTTATGGGATTCCAGTTTGATGACCGGCATCTCGTGGCTTCCGGACTGGGCTTTGGCGCGATAGCTCATCATCCGGCTTTAAAAGCGTTAATGTCGACCTATGAACACATTCCTTTTATTCAGGCTAACGGAAGTTATGATACGACGCCATGTCCGGACCGGGATACCCGTGTTCTGGAACAATTTGGTCTGAAACGGAATAATACAACGCAGAGACTGGAAGTTGAGCAGTACGCGATCACGATCTATTCATCAGACTATTTTTGCCCCAAATCTTATGAGGGTGATGAACATTTCACGGATAATACGGTTTCGGTTCATCATTACGATGCTTCCTGGCTACCAGAACAAGAGAGAGAAAAGCTGCGCCTGAAAGTACATTACAAACAAAAATTTGGCCCAAAACTGGGTAAATTTATGTTTAAGAAGCACAAGCAATTATTAAAAATAAAGCGGTTACTGTCGGGAAATCAGCGTAAATAACAGCCTCTTATCTGCTAATGAATTCCTGACTATTATTTGAAAGGGCGTAACATCGTGAATCACTCATCAGAAAACAATCATCTCATCAGTGTGATTATTCCTGTTTATCATGTGGAAGATTATCTTGCTGAATGCTTACTGTCAGTCATTACCCAATCTTTTAAGCATATTGAAATCATTTGTATTATCGATGGCTCAAAAGATAACAGTTTTAATATTGCCAGATATTATCAGATGTGTGATGACAGAATAAAAATTATCTGGCAGGAAAATCAGGGGTTATCCGGTGCGAGAAATACCGGACTGGAAGTCGCTCAGGGAGATTTTATTTTCTTTCTGGACTCAGATGACTTCCTTAAACAGGATGCTTTAGCATCTTTATATCAGTATATTGAACAATATGATGTCGTCAGTGGTGCAGTCCTGAATTATGTACAGGATACAGGGGTTACCCGGCCTTTTTGCCAGCACAGGCAAACCGGTGAAATTGACATTCAGGACAATTTTTATTCACTGGAAACTGTTGTATGGAATAAGTTATATCGCTCAGAAGTGGTTAAAAATCTCAGGTTTATCCCCAGACTGGTTCATGAAGATGAAGATTTTTACTGGAAAGTATTTTCACAACCTTTAAAAATTTATGCCGCTGAATGCCATATTATCTATTACAGGATAAGAAGTGACTCGATTATGTCCAGTTTAAATCCAGATCCAGACTATCAATATAACTATATTCAAATCATTGACTCTGCATATAGCCAGCTACAAGAAGCACCATCGTTAAAATATACGTTTTACAAAGCTGCATTACGGTTTTTGAAAATACTTATTTCCAGTGGTGCACCCTATCATGCATATGAAAACCACATTAAAATGAAGTATAAAATAAAAGACTCCCGGTTATGCAAATTTCGTTTTAAATATTTATAAGCCAAAGATATTACATACAAGCCCGGCTAATCAGAATCCGGGCGACTAATTATTGACGCAGTAAATGATAAAGCTTATAAATTTTCATTCTCAGCAGACAACTTAAATTTCTGCTGATTTTGTAATGCTTATAAATAAATTGTTCATACTTTTCTTTGGGAGAATTTTTTTCGTCCAGATCATTTAAAAATTTTATGCATAGCTTATAGAACAAATATCTTTTACGACGGTCTTTTTCGGCAGCAGAATAAGCAACTCTGGTGATATGAATATGATGTTCCTGGTGGGTTTCATCACCGCTGTAGCTCTTAGTCATAATCGAGTTTTCACGGATCCGATAATGATAGATATCTTCCGGAATGCAATAAACCCGGACAGGATGAGAATATAAACGCCAGTATAGCTCAAGATCTTCATATATCAGGCCACGGGTAAACCGTATCTCTGTGAAAACTTCTTTTCTGTACAACTTATTCCATACAACTGTTTCAAGAGCATAGAATTTGCGGTTGAAGTCAACCTCACCGATCGTTCTGTTTTTCTTGTAGGGATACCGTGCACCAGTCTCCTCTTCCACACAAGTAATACCACCACAAACAATATCATAATGATCAATGTGTTGATGAAGCAATGTGATAGCGTCTGGTTCAATTGAATCATCCGAATCAAGAAAGAAAATAAAATCTCCCTGAGCGACTTTCAGTCCGGTATTTCTCGCACCGGATAACCCCTGATTTTCCTGCCAGATAATTTTTATTCTGTCATCACACATCTGATAATATCTGGCAATATTAAAGCTGTTATCTTTTGAGCCATCAATGACACAGATAATCTCGATATAAGGATAACTTTGAACAATCACTGATTGCAAACACTCAGCAAGATATTTCTCAACATTATAAACAGGAATAATCACACTAATGAGATCGCTTCTCTCACCATTCAACCTCATCATGTTCACCTGTATATCATTTTTTTTCTGAGATTGAATATCTTTCTCCGACACTGCTTCATCAGCCGGATGATCTCGATATTCACTTTACTAAACAAACTCATTTTATCCTTTATTTTTCTCTGACCAATGGTCGATTTGACGTCACTGCGACGAAGCAATGGTGGTGAATAACTATAGATGATCTGACCGGTTCGCCATTCATTATCCATAAAGTCATCAACCGGCTCATAGAAGCCCTGTGCCTTTTTCAAATACAGAGACGCAACTTCCGGAGTAATTGCATAAGCAGATGTTCCACATGCGCCTTTCAGGTTGGAAATAAGATGATACTCGTCGTCAATCTTACAGATTTTAATATGCTTACGTTCGAAAATATTACCCAATTTTACAACACCATACCGGGAAACGAGAACCTCAATATTTTTCAGTTGGGCAGACAAATCACCTGACAGCTCAATATTATCCTCAAGTATCAGATAAGACTCATTATCTTCAACACATTTTTTCCACAGCGAAAGGTGACTCGCAAAACATCCAAGCTCAGACAAGGTAAGCTCATATCCTTTATTCTTTTTTACCTTTTTTTTACTATATAACGAATAAATAAAGTGATCAGGACTGTGCCTGATATTCTCAGCATCAAAAAATTTAAATTTGATACCTTTGAGTGCAGAAGACATGTAGGCCCTGCGTTCATGAGACTCTTTCAAACTGATTGCAATTATTTTCATAAAAACACGATTAAATGATTATTACCAATTAAAATACAAATGACACACAAAAAGAACATTGTTCGATATTTTTTAGTACATATACATTTAATTAATATTACTGTCAATTAAATTGTGTTTTTAACACAAATAAATATACGCTTATCCATTCATAAACATTAATTTAAAATATTGTTTTATTTTAAGTTACGTTTAATTAATATATACTCAGGAAACATCAAGATTCATCTCCGAAAGTCGAGACGCATTGACTCCTGCCTTGTGTTACTGATTTTCAGCGTAAAATGACTCTGTTTTTATATCAGTGCCTGAGCGATACAGAATCCGATTCAATCAAGCAAAAAATGTGGATAACAGACTCAATCTGTGACATACCAATCAACAAATTGATCCAATTATTTTCATGAATGTATCTTTGGTTTATAAATCAAGACACATATAGGAGTGATGTATCGGCTGTATTCCATCGTTATCCTTCAGGGGAGAAATCATGAGCATACATGGATATCAGCATTCTCAACCACTCGTGCTGCAATCACAGCTTTTGAACCGGCTGGTTTCTTTTTTCGGGCAAAATCCATTGTGTTTAAAACAAAAACGCTCAGTCATGTGCAGCAGCAACCAACAAAAGACAACTGAATGCAGCCTGCTCAGGGCACTCAGCAGCCCTTCAATTTCCGGTCAGCAGACATGACGACAAACATCCGGCTGCATCAGACAAAATTTTAAAATCGATCCAATACGTATCAAAAACTTAAAAATATAATTTCCAAGAGGAATATCAGCATGGAAAACATGATTTATAATCTGTCCCTGTATGGTGCGAACGAAAAAAAAGTGATGGGTGCACTCTGCTTTGATATTGCAGCAAAAGATGCGATTCCGGATGTCAGTAATCTTGCGGATATCTGGGCCCGCTCATCCGGCAATGATGAGATATCATTCGATGTTGTTCCCATAGAAGCCAGCTTTGTCTGTACCAATATTCTTGGCAACATCAAATGCCTGCTGAACGGCTGTATGTTTACTTCAGACGCCGGACCAACCCTGACAACAACGCTTGATGGGGGACAAGGGCAGCATGATATCACTATCCAGTTTAACTTTATGGACTCTCCTGCGGATAATATCGGCGGCATACTACGGGTCGATGACCATCAATCCTGGTGCTTTCTCGGCAGCCGGGAAAGGGAGTCCTGAACAGAAAATGACGTGGGCCAAAAGGCTCACGTCACTCTTGTTTGACCACTAAACCCTGTCGTGATTTATCTCAAGATGCACTTTGAGTTATATCCTGAATTTGCCCAGGTCTGCATTTAATGCCACCACATGAACGGAAATTTCATCATTTGCTTCTTCAACATCAGTTGCATCCTGACTGGTATGAATCGCAATATCACTGATATTCTGAATGGCTTCCTGAATCATTCCTGAGGTGGTATTTTGCTCTTCTGTTGCTGCGGCAATCTGTGTGTTGTAATCAAAAATCTTATTCACTGCCTCCACAGCTTCGTGAAAAATCCGGGTTGTTTCTTCACCAAGAGATAACGCTTCCTGCGTCACAGTTAAACCCTTATTCATTTTATCTGTCGCCTGTTCCGACCCGGCCTGTAAAGATTCAACCAGCTTTTGAATATCTCCTGTTGAACTTTGTGTTCTCTGCGCCAGGGAGCGGACTTCATCGGCAACGACCGCAAACCCGCGTCCATTCTCTCCGGCTCTGGCAGCTTCAATCGCCGCATTCAAAGCCAGCAGATTAGTCTGTTCTGCAATTTGCTGAATGGTATCGACGACCACAGTAATATTGTCGGTTTGCTGAGTCAGTGCATGAATGCTTTCTGAAGTCGCAGCGACATCTTCAGCAAGCTGGCGAACAATCTCCTGTGTTCTGTCCGCGGATTGCTGCCCCTGTGTCACTTTATCCTTCACAATACCTGCGACTTCAGAAGCTTCACTGGTATATTGCACAACTTCAGCTGTTGCGTGAGACATTTCAAGAATGGCAGAGGCGACCTGTTCTGTTTCTTCCCGCTGTTTTTCAATATTAACCAGCGTGTTTTTCACCACCTTTGATGCTGATTCAGAGCACTGATTTAAACTCGAAGATGAATGCGTCACATTTCCCAGAACTGACTGTAGCTTTTCCAGAAACAGATCCAGCTTGCCAGATAAGGCCCCCAGCTCATCTTTCCGGTTGACCTGCATTCTGATTGTCAGGTCTCCGTCGCCATTCACCAAATCCTTCAGCCGGGTGGATACAACCTTCAACGGCCGGATAATCGACACACCAATCAGGATTAAAATCACGACACTGATGATCAGCGATATCGCAAAAATCGTTATGACACCACTCAAGGCAAACTCTTCATCCTGTTTTGCCTGCTGCACAGAGCGAATCGTCAGATCCTGCAGACCATCAAGTATATTGATCAGATGGTGATCAAGTGCTTCGTTGAGTTTTTCGAGATGAATGATTTGTTTCTTTGACGCCTGAATACCATTTTGCTGCACTTTATCTAAAAAACGTTTTGTCTCTGTTTCAAGGGTGATAAATTCCTTTTCAACCTTGGCAAACTCAACCAGCAGATGCTGGTAGGCGGCTTTCGCTTCCGGCAGGTGAACATCCTTCTCGAGTTTGATCAGTCTCTCTCTGGCCTGAGAAATCTCAGTGTGTAATGCAACTATCTTTTTATCAACGCTTTGTAACAGCTGCTGGCTGTCACGGGAGAGACCATTTTTCTCCTGAATCACATCCAGTAAAGCATGCGAGATAAATTTCTCAAACGTCAGTGCCTGTTGTAACTGATGCTCGGTAATCAGAGTCAGGGTTTTAGTTAATGGCATATGATCATCGGCGATCTCTTTGAGTTCTTCTCCGACTTTGGTCATTTGCAGCGTCGAGAAAAGACCAAGAACAGCCAGAGCCATGATCTGAACGAAACCAATTAAAATAAGCTTGTGGGAAATTTTCAGTGATGACAGCATGTCAGTGTGTGCTCCTTTGAGATAATCACTCAGGAAAAATACAGAGTGATTAACAAAATACGGTCGTTGATTATCGAGCCACACTGATACGTAAGATTGAAACCATTGTGATTATTATTCTTATTTAATGGCAATTAACATATAGATAAGTTTATGCAATAAAGCAAAGTATTAATCGGGTCAGATATCAACTGATGTGAACCGGAGCGAAATGAGCCAGCTTACAGACGAAAAAGCGCTTCAACAAATGCATCTATCTGAGTTTTCTCATCCAGCTGATTTGTCAGTAAATTAAACCAGCAAAAACCAAATGACATCTTCAGCAAGAGTTCAATATCCGTATTTTCAGGTAATTCTCCCTGCTCTGTGGCTTTCATTAATAACTGACGCGGTCCTTCAAACCGGCGAGCCATAAAATCACTTTCCATATACTTCATATTTTGTTTATTGAGCTGAGATTCAGCAATAAAGCACCGTAATGCTTCGCCACAAACTGTCGTTTCCCACAACGTCCATAAATCATGCAGCAACTGCCGGTATTGTTCGCAGACCGGCGCAGGCGATGAGGATTGAAACGTGATCTTATTTTCCAGTTCGTAAAGTTCTGCGACCAGCCGGGCCTTATCCGGCCACCAGCGATAAATGGTTGGTTTACTCGCCCGGGCACGGCCTGCAACTTCTTCAATCGTAAACCCTTTGTATCCCTTTTCTGCCAATACACTTTTAGTGGCCGCCATAATCGCCTCGTATGAGGCCTGGCTTCTTGTTCTGGCCATGACTTACCCTTTTCAACTGGTTGAATATGCAATAGAATAACTTAATTTATGATTTTATCACGGCTATTTTTATTTAAAAACAAAACGATACGTTTCGTTTTATATTTAAAGGAGTGCAAATGAAGCCAATGAGCGGTATTACAGGTTACGGATACAGCTTACCTTTCTTAAGGCTGAGCGTTGAACAAACAACAGAGGTATGGAAAAACACCCCGCTTGCTTTATTAAAAAACGGATTAAAGGTTTCATCGCGGACGGTGTTACAACCGGACGAAGATACCATCACTCTGGCTGCCGATGCTGCCAGACAAGCCCTGAAGCAACACCTGAAACAGCAGGCCCGGTTTCCGGATATCAGTCCGGAAGCGATCTATCTGGGCACCTGCACCAACCCTTATCAATCGCGCAGCTCGGCCGCAATTGTCGCTGAAATGCTCGGCCTCTCCCGCCAGCTGTTCTGTGCGGATATTCAGTTTGCCGGTAAATCAGGTACTTCAGCCCTGCAGATTTGTCATGCCCTGATCAATTCAGGCATGTGTCACCAGGCACTGGCAATCGGTAGTGATACGATGAACCGCCACACAGCGCCCGGAGATCTGACGGAATCCTATGCCGGTGCTGGCGCTGTTGCGATGCTGCTGGGCACAGAACGGGTAATTGCCCGCATCGATAATACCGGTTCAGGCTGTGAAGATCTGGCAGATAATATTCGTCCGGAAGGTGAACGTTACATCCGCTCCGGTATGAGCCTTGGATCGGATAAAAATAACCTCGGAATATACCGCCACATGCAATTGTCGGGAGAGCAACTGTTACATGACATGGATTGCACCTGGGCAGATTTTGACTTTGTGGTCGTTCAGCAGCCCACAGAATCAGCCGTCGACACCATGACTGAAAAGCTGCAACTGGAATACGCACAAACCGTTCACAGCCGTTATGCAGCAACGACCGGTGATATCGGTTCAGCCAGTCCGCTGATGGGATTAGCCGCCACACTGGATCATGCACAACCCGGACAAAAAATTCTGATGCTGTCCTATGGTTTCGGTGCAGGGAGCGATGCCATCGCATTGACCGTCACTGATGAAATTTTGCCCTACCGTGAACAGGCTCCCACCGTGGCCGCATTATTGGCCCGGACCAAAGAAGTCTCCTATGCCGAAGCTGCGAAATATGAATTTAAATTTTCACGTCCGGATTATGCGCTTGCACCCTATTTATAGAAAGGAATTCACTCATGGCCAATGCACCACGCAGAGTCGCAATTGTTGCGGCGGAACATACAACCAATCCTGGCATCTATCATCCTGAAATCACATTTAAGGAGATGATTGCTGAGTCCGCTTACCGGGCAATCAAACGGATCGATCTGGATCCGAAAATGATTCAGGGCCTGAGTTACGGTTATCACGGTGAAGGTGTCTCAGAATATGGCGGCCTTGGCCCGACTATTTCTGATGCGCTGGGTCTGAGCCCTGCGCCCTGCTTTATCACAGCCTCTAACTGCACCAGCGGCTCTGTTTCTTTCCAGATGGGCGTCCAGATGATCGAATCCGGGCGCTATGACATTGTCCTGTGCGGCGGGTTTGAAAAGCCCAGTGATCATCTGAATTATACAGACTATATTAATGCCAGCACTGAAACTGAATATGATTACCTGATGGGAATTTCCCATGTCGATGCCTTTCATCTCGCCAATGAAGCCTATTTTCACTATTACGGCTATTCCGCTGATGATACAGCAGAAGTTCTGGCCCGGTTTGGCTTACAAATGCGCCGTTATGGTCAGCAGTGCCCGGATTCATTCTATTATCAAAAATCACTGCCTTCTGTTGAGCATCTGAAATCATTACCGGAACACGGTGCAATGCTTGCCCCCGGTGAAGCCAGTGGCAGTGTGATTCTGGTGGCGGAAGAGCTTGCTCACCGATACACCGATAAGCCTGTGTTCGTCAAAGGCATGGCTTATACCAATACTTCCCACTATTTTGGCAGCCGCTATAACCGGACGGCGGTCCGAGGCATCGATCATGCTTCTGCTTCCGGTATGGTGTCTCCGGCCAATGCGATTGCGTGTACAACAGCGGCTTATCAGGATGCCGGTATTACCGCAGAAGATGTGGATGTTATTCAGGTTTATGATGAACAGGCTGCCGGACTGATTCAGATGGAAACCCTCGGCATCTGCCCCGCAGGAGAAGCCGGCAGATGGGTGCTCGATGATCAAATCGGGCCGGATGGACGATGTCCGGTCAATACAGATGGCGGAAATATCGGGCGGGGCCACGCTTCCGGGTGTGACGGCATCATGCACATCGCCGAATTATTCCGGCAACTCAGGGGAGAGTCGGCCAATCAGGTCTCTCATGCCCGGATTGCTGTCAGCAGTAATATCGGAGGATATATGGCCCATAACTCTGTCATTGTACTTTGTAACGAATAAGGAGCGCTGTTTATGTCTCAATACCCTGAACAAATTCACCGTTTAAACACGGCATCGATGCTGAGAGAATGGCGTGAACATGGTGGAAAATATCGTCTGGAAGGCACCCGGTGCCAACATTGCGGCGCAACCTTTTTCCCGCGGCGGGCGGTTTGCTCTCATTGTCATGAGTCCGGTCTTGAAGTCTGCCGTTTCCCGCATGAAGGCACAATCGAAGTCATGCAGGATGCAGATATTCCGGTTCTGGCACTGATGGGATATGGTGAAATGATGCCCCGCCATATTGCAATGATCCGGCTGACCGACGATATCGTGATCGCAGGAGAAATTGTTGATGTTGCCTCTGAGGATGAACTGGAGCCCGGAGCCAGAGTTGAAATGGTGGTTCGCAAACAGGTCAGAGAGAGTAATCTGGCCTGGCAGTATGCATACAAATTCCGGCCACTGCGATAAAGAATCTGGCTGGCATGTCGTCAGCCTTTTCACTTCACTGACTCTCAGGCAAAACTCATTTGCGTCCGCACCAAGGCTTATCCTGAATCAGGTTATCTACATTAACCTCATTTAATTTGTTGTATTTTTCATCGCTAACCATGTAGAATCCGCGCCGTTTTCACTTTTTCTGACATGACAACTGGAAGGTAACAATTTATGTCAACAAAATTAGCCAACCCGGCTCCGCTTGGTTTAATGGGATTCGGGATGACGACGGTTTTACTCAACATTCATAACGCCGGATTTTTCCCGCTGGATTCAATGATTCTGGCTATGGGTATTTTTTATGGCGGTCTGAGTCAGGTGATTGTTGGGATCATGTGCTTCAAACGCGGCGATACGTTTGGCACAACCGCATTTACATCTTATGGATTATTCTGGCTCACGCTGGTCGGACTGATCGCGATGCCAAAAATGGGCTTTCCTGCCAGCCCGGCGAAATTCATGGCATGCTATCTGGCACTGTGGGGAATTTTCACCGGCTTTATGTTTATTGGCTCGCTGCGTTATCCGGTTGCCAAGCAGGTTGTATTCGGTTCTCTGACAATTTTGTTCGCCCTGCTGGCTATCAAAGACTTTACAGGTAATGAAGAACTGGGCGTGATCGCCGGCTTCGAAGGTATTTTCTGTGGTGCAAGCGCTATCTACTTTGCAATGGCGCAGGTTCTGAACAATGAATACGGCCGTGTCATTCTGCCTGTAGGTGAAAAGCGTCCGTCCGCTGTTGAGAAACCATTAGCGGCTTAATCGCCTTTAACAGCATGAGATATTGAATTTGACAGAGCCGCAAGCAACTTGTGGCTCTTTTTTTTGTTAACGTCTCTCCATCCTGCTATTTTCCCGTTTTGTGACCTGTACATTTCAAGTTTTGTGACCTGTAAATCGCAAAAATATGTTCAAGACCCTGAGTCCAATGATAAATTAAATCAATTGCATATAAACACATACAGGTTAACCGATGAAAACAACGATATTCAGTTTATTGGCTACATTCACTATCGCAGGTTGTGGCATGTATATTTCTGCCGCCAGTGCGCACAACCCGCTGGATTTTGGCAGCGATATCCTTACTGCCGATCCATCCGGACATGTCTGGAACGACGGGAAAATGTACCTCTACACATCACATGATGAGTCTTGCCAGCAAGACTTCTGGATGAAAGACTGGCACGCCTTTTCCTCTGACGATTTAGTGCACTGGACTGATCATGGCGCAATTCTCTCTGTCAACGATCTGAGCTGGGCGGACAATTATGCCTGGGCACCCGATGCGGCTTATAAAAACGGTAAATACTATTTTGTATTCCCGGCCGGGACCGGATACAAAGACAGGGAGAATCCGCAAAACAGCACCAAATGGATGGGCATCGGTATTGCCGAAAGCGACTCACCAACCGGCCCGTTTAAAGATATGATTGGTGCACCGTTATGGACTTCGCCTTATGCCAATGATCCGGCTTTATTCATTGACGATGATGACAGAGCTTATCTGTATTTTCATGGCAGTGGTATGGACTATCATGTGGTCGAAATGGCAGATGATATGCGCGGTATTAAGGGGAACTTTATCAAAATGGACATGGGTGGTTATGAGCCCAAAATGGAAGGTCCGTGGGTCTTCAGGCGCAGGGGAATTTACTACTTCACGATGCCGGAGAATAACCGAAAGCTGACTTACTATACCTCAACCTCTCCAACCGGCCCATGGACCTATCGCGGTCTGATCATGGATGAAGAACTCAGTTCAAACAACCATCACTCAATTGTCCGGTATAAAGGGCAATGGATTCTGTTTTATCACGTCTGGCGTAAAACGCCGGGATCAGACTGTGATAAACGCCAGCGTCATGTTGCTGCCGAATATCTGCACTTCAACCCTGACGGCACCATCCAGGAAGTCAAAAGAAGCCAAAAAGGTGTTTATTTGCCATAAATACATTCTGAAAGGCCTCTGAGTACAGAGGCCTTTCAGATCATGATGACTGACTCTGTCTTAATTTGACTCCGCAAACTGTAAAAGCGCTTCACCAGACAACCTGCAAATGGTCAAATCATCTTGAGGTAAAGCGCCAATACGACGATAAAAATCCTTTGCTTTCTGATTCCAGTCCAGCACGACCCACTCAAACCGGCCACATTGCTGACTGACTGCAATCTGTGCCAGATAGCGGATAATCGCTTTGCCCGCACCTGTCCCACGGTATTCCGGCGACACATACAAGTCTTCAAGATATAGCCCATACCTGCCAACCCATGTCGAATAATTGAAAAAGTAAACAGCAAAGCCAATTGCCTCACCCTCTTTTTCACAGATCAATGCGTAAGCATGGACATTATCTCCAAATAAATGCGTTTCAATGGCTTCAACTGTATTTAAAACCACATCCGGCTCTCTGACATAAGTTGCCAGCTCGTTGATAAAGTGCAAAATCGTCGCTGCATCTTCTTTTTGAGCTGGCCTGATCTCAACGGACATACACCAATCCCCTTTTTCTTCAGAACTCCGTACAACCTGAAGGCACATGCTGCCCGGACATATCAGACCTGATGATATACAAATCAGTGGCTCTGTCACCATGATTTACTCAATACCTGTGATTTCCGGATGTACATTTCCCACTTCACACACTGTTAATCTTATCGTCACCAAAAATTCATTCTATAGTCACCGGGCGCTGTCAGCCTTTATGCCGAACATCCTGTAATTTCAAGATCTTACTAACAAAAACAGATAGTCAACAGATTTCAATCGCAAAAGGAGAAACAGAATGCAACCGACAGTCGTATTCAGGAGAGACAGGTTAAAAAAATTCGTTGCCGCAGCACTGATGACAACCGTCATCGCCGGATGTGCTTTTGATGACGATGATGATAATAAAACAACACAGTCTGGTAATGAGGTTGCTTTCACGCTTCAGTTACTGCATGTCGCTGATATGGATGGCTCCAATGCAGTGGCACTGGCCAACGCAGGCAACTTTGCCAGTAACGTTGCAGCACTGCGTAACCAGTACCCGAATAACACTCTTTTTCTCAGCTCTGGCGACAACTATATTCCGGGCTCGCGCTATAAGGCCGCAGCTGATGATTCCATGACCAATGTCGCAGGTATTGGCACGCCGGGCGTCGGCAGGGCCGATATAGCGATGCTCAATGCAATGGGTGTGGAAGCCTCTGCCGTCGGTAACCATGATCTGGATGGCGGTACTGAAGAATTTGCCTCTATTGTGGCTGCGGATAATGCCTATCCGGGAACACAATTCCCGTACCTGAGTTCAAATATGATTTTCGCTGATGATGCGAATACAGCACCGCTTGTTACCGCTGATGGTCAAATGGCCAGCTCAGTACCGAACAGCCTGACTTCCTCAGTTGTGATTGAAGTCAATGGTGAAAAAATAGGTATTGTCGGAGCCACCACACCGACCAATGAAGTGATTACCAGCACCGGCGATATCACCGTCTTACCGGCTGATGACAGCACAACAGAACTGGCAGCACTCATTCAGGAGAAAGTCGATGCCCTCACAGCGACCGGCATCAATAAGGTGATCCTGCTGGCTCACATGCAGCGAATCGATATTGAGGAAGAACTGGCAACACTGCTCAGGGATGTTGATATCATTGTAGCCGGTGGTTCCAATACCCGCTTATCCGACAGCACCGATCGTCTGTGGGCCGGTGATACTTCTGCCGGAGACTATCCGCTGCTGTATAAATCAGCCAGCGGTGAAAATGTTGCGGTCGTGAATGTAGACGGCGATTACAAATATCTGGGTCGTCTGGTTGCTGGTTTTGATAAAGACGGGGAACTGCTGACCAATACCATCGATAAAAATGTCAGCGGTGTCTTCATCAGTGACAGCCAAATGGTCACAGAACTCGGCGGGACGCCAAATACAGCTGTCGATAACATTGTCTCAGCGATCAACGATGTTATTGTCGCCGCAGAGAAAAACATTGTGGGTCATACCGATGTCTATCTGAACGGTATTAAATCAGAAGTTCGCTCTGAAGAAACGAATCTGGGTGATCTGACAGCGGATGCGAACCTTTGGTATGCGAAACTGGCCGATGCTTCGGTTGAAATCTCGATCAAAAACGGGGGTGGTATCCGCGCTTCGATCGGTTATGCGACTTATCCACCGGGTTCAACAGATATCGCAGATCTTCAGTATTTACCGCCGGCAGCTTACCCGGCAGCCGGTAAAGCAGAAGGTGATATTTCTCAGTATGACCTGCAATCAACGCTGGCCTTTAATAATTCACTTTCCACGCTGGATGTTACGGCAGCAGAGTTGAAAGATATCCTTGAACACACCGTTGCTGACATCGATCCAACGGATGCCTCCGGGTACGCCGGTGGCCGTTTCCCACAGATTTCAGGGATGCGATTCACCTTCGATCCAACCCGTACAGCCCGCACTTCAGCAGGTAATGACGGGCAACGAATCACCGAACTGGCTGTCGATACCAATGGAGACGGCACTTACGATGACACGGTTGTCTCCGGCGGCACCATACAGGACGATGCAACCCGGACCTTTAAAGTTGTAACTCTGGGATATCTGGGCACCGGCGGTGACGGTTACCCATTCCCTTGTACCTCATCCGGTGATAGCTGTACGAACCAAACTGCCTTATCTGACTCTATGGGCAGCAACGATCCGGGCCTGGCAACCTTTGCTGAGACGGGTTCTGAGCAGGACGCACTGGCTGAATATCTGCTTGCGACATATCCGGATCAAAGCAAGCCATTCAACACTGCGGATAATATTGCAGATTCAAGTGTCACAGATACCCGGATTATTCGTCAGAACTAATCAGGCAGAGCGAACCACTCAAGATATCATCGCGTACAGACGCCCGGTAAAACGGGCGTCTTTTTCTTAAGATGAACCCTTCATAAAATCACCATTTCCTGATTTTTTTCTCAATGCCAAACGATTGCGCGAGCTTTTTTACATTTAATTCGTTAGAATGTGCGCCACAAAATTCTGACATCAATGTCATTCAATTAACTCCGTGATTTGAGGAAAAGGAAGCATGAATAACGCTCGTCCGATTCGCCGTGCGCTGATTAGCGTTTCAGATAAAACAGGTATTGTCGGGTTTGCCAAAGCTTTGGCTGACCGTGGGGTCGATATTCTTTCTACCGGTGGCACAGCCCGCCTTCTGGCTGAAGAGGGCATTTCAGTCACTGAAGTCTCTGATTATACCGGGTTTCCGGAAATGATGGATGGCCGTGTGAAAACACTGCACCCGAAAGTTCATGGCGGAATTTTAGGCCGCAGGGAACAGGACGATGCGGTGATGGCTCAACATGACATACAACCGATTGATATGGTTGTCGTCAACCTTTATCCGTTTGCTGCAACCGTTTCAAACCCGGACTGCACCTTAGAAGATGCGGTTGAAAACATTGATATTGGCGGGCCAACAATGGTCCGTTCTGCTGCGAAAAACCATAAAGATGTGACAATTGTGGTCAAAGCGAACGACTACGATCGCGTGATTGCTGAAATGGATAGCAATCAGAACTCCCTGACATACAACACCCGTTTCGATCTGGCGATTGCAGCCTTCGAACATACCGCGGCTTACGACGGTATGATTGCCAACTATTTCGGCACGATGGTGCCATCTTACGGTGAAAACAAAGAAGGCGATGAAGCCTCTCAGTTCCCGCGTACATTCAACATGCAGTTCGGGAAAAAGCAAGACATGCGTTATGGCGAAAACAGCCATCAATCTGCTGCATTTTATGTTGAAAGTAACCCGGAAGAAGCCTCCGTTTCCACCGCCCGCCAGATTCAGGGTAAAGCGCTTTCTTACAACAACATCGCGGATACAGATGCAGCACTGGAGTGCGTGAAAGAATTTGATGAGCCAGCCTGTGTAATTGTCAAGCATGCGAATCCATGTGGTGTTGCACTCGGCGGCGATATTCTGAGCGCTTATAACCGCGCTTATCAAACCGATCCGACATCAGCATTTGGGGGCATCATTGCCTTCAACCGTGAACTTGATGCGGCCACAGCGAAAGCCATTGTTGATCGCCAGTTCGTTGAAGTGATTATCGCGCCTGAAATTACACCAGAAGCTGTTGAAGTGGTCTCAGCCAAGAAAAATGTCCGTCTTCTGGAATGTGGCTACTGGAACAGCAAAACATCAGGTTACGATGTGAAACGCGTGAACGGCGGGTTACTGGTTCAGGAGCGCGATCAGGGCATGGTGGGTCTTGAAGATCTGAAAATCGTTTCAAAACGTCACCCATCAGCCGAAGAAATCAAAGACGCGCTGTTCTGCTGGAAAGTTGCGAAGTATGTAAAATCGAATGCGATTGTTTACGCCAAAGGCGATATGACGATTGGTGTGGGTGCCGGTCAGATGAGCCGCGTTTACTCAGCAAAAATTGCTGGTATTAAAGCCGCAGACGAAGGACTGAAGGTCGAAGGTTCTGTGATGGCGTCAGATGCATTCTTCCCGTTCCGTGACGGGATTGATGCAGCTGCCGAAGCAGGTATTACCTGTGTCATTCAGCCGGGGGGGTCAATGCGTGATGATGAAGTCATTGCAGCAGCTGATGAACATGGCATGTCGATGATCTTTACCGGTATGCGTCACTTCAGACACTAAGCATTATTCTCTTCCAACTTTATGGCTTACGCTTTTAGCGTAAGCCAATTGAATATTAAGGAATGTATTTTCATGAATGTACTGATTATCGGTTCTGGCGGACGCGAACACGCACTGGGATGGAAAGTCGCACAGAATGCTCAGGTTAATACGGTATTCGTTGCACCGGGCAATGCAGGTACAGCTTCAGAGCCTAAACTGGAGAATGTCAACATTGACGTGGAAGACATTCAGTCACTGGTTGCATTTGCCAAAGAAAAATCGATCGAACTGACCATTGTCGGACCGGAAGCCCCCTTAGTGATTGGTGTAGTCGATGCTTTTCAGGAAGCCGGGCTGCCGATTTTTGGCCCGACAAAAGGCGCAGCGCAACTGGAAGGTTCAAAAGCCTTCACCAAAGATTTTCTGGCCCGCCATCATATTCCAACAGCAGCCTATGCGAACTTTACTGAAATTGAACCAGCGCTGAGCTATGTTCGCCAGCAAGGTGCGCCAATTGTCATCAAAGCAGATGGTCTGGCCGCTGGTAAAGGGGTCATCGTTGCAATGACACTCGAAGAAGCAGAAGCCGCGATCAAAGATATGCTGGCCGGCAATGCATTTGGCGATGCAGGCAGCCGGGTTGTGATTGAAGAATTTCTGGAAGGTGAAGAAGCCAGTTTTATTGTCATGGTGGATGGGAAAAATATTCTGCCAATGGCAACCAGTCAGGACCATAAACGGGTTGGCGATAAAGATACCGGACCGAATACCGGCGGAATGGGTGCTTATTCACCCGCTCCGGTTGTCACTGCAGATATTCACCAACGTATTATGGAACAAGTGATTCAACCGACCGTTGAAGGTATGGCTCAGGAAGGTCACCCTTACACTGGCTTTCTTTATGCTGGGTTAATGATTGATGCAGAAGGAAATCCGAAAGTCATCGAATACAACTGCCGGTTCGGTGATCCGGAAACACAGCCGATTATGATGCGGATGCAGTCTGATTTGGTTGAGCTTTGCTTAGCTGCATTGGACAAGAAACTGGATCAAACAGAATCAAAATGGGACAGCAAAGCTGCTGTTGGTATTGTTCTGGCAGCAGGCGGCTACCCTGGCAGTTATACAAAAGGTGATGTGATCACCGGACTGCCTGAAAATGCTTCTGGTGAACAAAAAGTTTTCCATGCCGGTACAACACTAAAAGATGGCCAGATTGTCACTAATGGCGGCCGTGTGCTTTGCGCCACGGCTCTGGGTGATTCTGTATCAGAAGCTCAGAAACAAGCTTATACGCTGGCAAAACAAATTCGCTGGGATGGTGTTTTCTGTCGCAGCGATATCGGCTATCGTGCGATTGACCGTGAACAAAACATTCAGAAGTAAGCGCCAGTCAATCAAAACAAGCAAATTCAAGCCGGGAAAGATGATTATCCCGGCTTTTTCACATTTATGATTCAGGGATTAAATTCGGGCGGGCGATACACTCATGCTCTTCATCGGCCAACACAAGCAGCTCATCCACATAGACCCGTTTATTTTTTACTTTACCCAGAAAAGCCATATAATTGTCCAAATCGGATAAACGATTAATCACAAAACCCGGTAAAGTCTGATTAAATTCAACCCGTTCATATTCGTAGCCGGAACATGTTTCAAAATGATCGCCATGCCATACACCCTGAATCAGTTCTAATCCCTGCTTGTCTTGTTTTTTCACCGCAGCAACGATCGCATTCGCCTGATTTTTATATTGGTTCAGCGATTCAGCCGACAACGGCAAAACTTTGCCATTTAACCGATACTGCTGGTAAACCGCATCACCATTTTTATCAAACCGGATATGTACTTTAAAAGGGACTAATACATTCTCTGAAGCAGTCTGTGTTCCTTCACGAACTAATTCTTTTAATACAGAACCCTGCCAACGGTAGCTGGTTTGATATCCACCATCAAAATCAGACTGAATATAATCAGATGCCGAATAAGGAGAACCCGCATGATCGCTGTACCAGAAGAGACTGACCGCATCGCCAACCCGTTCACCACCGGATAATTGTTCAAGCTTTTTTAAAGACGGAGAATGCTGGGAAGAAGAACATCCAAAGAGAAGAATTGATAAACAAGTAAGAAAAGTAGATCGTTTCATAAAAATACGCCAAGAAATCAAAGGGTGATGCCTTGGCGTATTATAAATTAATTCACTGATTCTTTCAGTGCTTTCCCTGCAACAAATGCAGGAACATTTGCGGCAGCAATTTGGATCTCTTCTCCAGTTTTAGGATTACGACCAGTGCGCGCTGCACGATGATTAACTTTGAATGTACCAAAACCAATTAGCTGAACCTGGTCACCATCTTTCAGTGCTTCTTCAACTGCACCTAAAGTTGCTTCCAGAGCGGCTTTTGCCTGCACCTTAGATAGATCTGCTTTTTCTGCAATGAAGTCTATTAATTGGGTCTTGTTCATTAGGTTTCCCTTCTACATGTTATCGAACCAGAGCCACTCTAAAGCAAAAAGGCCCTGTCTGGCAAAGGTTTGTCGACGTTCTTTTGTTAATTTAAGGAAATTTTAACGATAAACTGAGTAACAACTCACAATTTTTCTCACCGGTAATGCATAGCAGCTCATACTATCTTGAAGTATCATATCAGTTTTTACACATTTTTTACTTTCTGGTATCAGGGCGAGACTCAGCGTTCAAACAGAATCGTCAGACAGTATTTGATGGATTCGTAAACGGATTTCCGGAAGCACTTCAGATTCAAACCATGCATTTTTTCGCAGCCAAAGCGTATTGCGGGGAGACGGATGCGGTAAAGGTAAATAATCCGGAGACCATCGGTGCCATTCCCGCACCGTTTCAGTCAAAGTCTTTGGCTTATCTTTCAGATAATATTCCTGTGCATACTGGCCGATGAGCAGGGTCAGCTGTATATTGTGTAACGCATTACGTACCCGGCCGTGCCATTGAGGCGCACATTCTTTTCTTGGCGGCAAATCCCCTGAATGTCCTTTTCCCGGATAACACAGCCCCATTGGCATAATTCCAATCCTTTCCGGTGTGTAAAATGTTTCCCGATCCAACTGCAGCCACTGCCTCAACCGTTCACCACTGGGATCATTCCACGGCACAGAAGTCTGGTGAACCCGTGTTCCGGGTGCCTGACCGACAATCAGTATCCGGGCATCCGGATGTGCCTGAATCACCGGGTTCGCACCCAATGGTAATTCCGGCTCACACAAACGGCACTGACGTATTTCTTTCAATAGCTTCACGAACATCTGTTCCATTGGCTTTTTTCTCCGGACATAATCAAGTACACTGCACAGTGTTTTTGTCTCATGCGTGAAACCAATATGCTTAAGAACCCGCTTCAACTTCGTCTTGAAAAACTAGCCTCCTGGCAGCAAGTAACATTTATGGCTTGTCTTTGTGAGCGCATGTATCCCAATTATGCTATGTTTTGTGATCATACACAGTATGCTGAGCCAAACATCTACCGACAGGTTCTCGATACTATCTGGGAATATCTGACCGTAAAAAACGCTAAAATCAATTTTGAGCGGCAGCTGGAAAAACTGGAAGAAATCATACCAGCGACCGAGGCATTCGATACTTATGCAGTATACCCTGCCATCGATGCCTGTGAAGCTTTATCATCAATACTGCACTGCCTGCTTGATAAAGAAATCATGCTTGATACGACATTGCAGATTAGTTCCATATCTGTCGGAACCGTCGCACAGCTGGAAGAAGTTCAAAGCGAACAGCAAATTACCAATGAGAACCAAAAAGAGAACCCGGCCATAAATGTGGAATGGGACGTTCAGTGGGCGATATTCCGTCCTCTGAAAGAAGCCAAAGAGCATGATGTAGCGCTTATCAGAGATCTGAGAGATGAGCTCAGAGAAGAGGGAATTTCAAATATTGGCGTACAGTTATCAAAGTGAGCCCTTTACCCAGTCAGGATGTAAAGCATAAATGGTGTAACTTCAGTTAATTTATTTTTTGTAGCATGAGCGGGCACGGTTAAATTTGTGATTAACGGTATTGAACTTTTATCTCTTTTCTTTATTTCTGTCATCGTACTTTTTATTTCAAGAAAAGTCGCGAAGGCTGTTAACCTTGTCGATCTACCGAATGCCCGAAAACAACATCAGGGGCCTGTTCCCATCGTCGGCGGTATCGCCATTACTATTTGCTATCTTTTCTTTCTGTCTCGTCATACATCATTAATGCCGGCAACATCTGTCCATATATTGGGAGTGACAACGCTGGCAGTGATTGGTGCACTGGATGATAAAAAAGGACTTGGTATTAAACTGCGTCTGGCCGTGCAAACACTTATTGCATTACTGATGATCCTTGGTGCCAATATAAAACTTGAGTATTTTGGATTTCTGGTTGGGGATATATCGATAAACTTTCCTTCCTGGTCATATCCCGTGACCATTTTAGCAGTCATTACCGCTATTAATGCATTTAATATGATTGACGGACTGGATGGTTTATTGGGTTCTCTGTCAATTATTATCTTTTCAAGCCTGGCTGTTCTTCTTCTTTATCACGGTCAGACAAATCTGGCTTATGTATGCCTTTCACTCATTACGATTATCAGTGCTTACCTGCTACTGAACATGGGATTATTGGGAAAAAGATTCCGGATTTTCATGGGAGATGCCGGAAGTATGGTGATTGGCTGGACAGTTCTCTGGTTTCTACTACAATCAACTCAGCAACCATTGCAAGTCATTAAGCCCGTTACCGCGCTCTGGATTATTGCGCTACCGTTAATGGATATGGTTGCAACCATAGTCAGACGAATCAGAAAAAAACAGTCACCTTTTCAGGCAGACAGAACACATATTCACCATATTTTGTTGAAACTGGGACTGTCAAAAACATCAACATTACTGGTACTGGCCGGAATATCTGCATTGTTTAGTAGTATTGGTATCATTTGCGATATCAAGAATATTCCGGATTCAACCATGTTTTATACTTTTTTAACACTTTTCGGACTTTACAATGTTAGCGTCAATACCTTAATCAGCCGTATTAACAAGAAAGCAGTATTGCTGTCAAATGTATAGAAGGTTGATAAAATCGCGCAGTCCAAGTAGAATCCCGCTTTGGGCGTAACAAAACAAATTATTTAGTCAAACAAATAGCTAAAAATCATGCGAATCATTGTATCCACAATTTCTCATCACCATACTGAAATGATCATTCATCTGGCATCGTTGAAAAAACTTGCCAAAGCGGATGATATTGTCGTTCTGTGCCGGGATAATGCCAAAAGCAGAGAATTGAGAGAATATTGTCTGGAAAATAACATTATTTATTTGGCCAATCATCAGCCTCAGGGATTTGCACGAAATAATAATTTAAATTTCCGGTATTATCTGCAGAATTTAGCACCACAAAAAGATGACTTTTTTCTGTTGCTCAATCCGGATATCGAAATTACGCCAAACACCATTCCGGAACTGAGAATGTCCTTAATGACATCAGAGAAAGAACTCATTGTAGGCAATTTATTCTTAGAGCGTTCATGGATGGTTCCTGATGATAATATCCGCCTGTACCCGAGATTCCGGCAGTTTGTCCGTACCTATTTATTTGGCGATCGTTCAACAATGATCGATCGGAGAAACCAGACTTTACCAAAGCCAGGAACTTATTGGGCCAGTGGCGCTTTTTTAGCACTTCGGGCTGGATTGTATCAAGATCTCGGTGGGCTTGATGAACGCTTCTATATGTACTGTGAAGATATTGATTTCAGTCGCCGTGCTTTGTCTATGGGACTTACCATAAAGTTAGCTGAAAATGTTAAAGCATTACACTGGCGCCAACGTGCCAGTAAAAAATTACTGAGTAAGTTCTTTTTCTGGCATGTAATGAGCGTGATGAAATATTGCTGCCTGCCAAGAAAAGGCAAATGCACCGCAGCAAAATCTGCCTTATATGAAGTGCAGCCAACAACCCCAATTTCTGTCCCCTCTTATCCTGAAAGTGCAGTGTCCTCCGCGATGACACAAGACCAGCTCACTTAAAGGATTATCGGGTATGTCGTATATAATTCGCCCAAGTTAGAGAACGAACCGATGACATAAAAAAGGAGACATAAAATGTCTCCTTTTTTGTTGTACTGATTTTATGACAAACTATTTAGTTTCATGATACTGAAGCTGGAGATAATTGGTGCGCTTCAGGAAATTTTGATTGTCTTTTTGGTCACCTAACGGTGTGGCGACAGAAAGACTGTCCGTAAATTTATTGCCATTATCAAATGTGTTCTCAGCAACGGCAAAACTATCAAAAAACTGCCGGGTAAATATATCTTTCACTTCACTGCTTGATGTGCCCATCAGTAAAGAGACCTCACTGACAGACAAACTGTTACTCCAGAGATTATCCAGATCAGAATCATCGAAGGAAAACATCGGTAACAGCGCCTGAGGTGAGCTATAAATCACCTGTTTGATTTCTAAACCGGAGCCATTACTCACAGACACATAAGTTCTTTGTGCGGTCAGCGATGCACCTAAGTCGGAATAGGTTTGCAGACAAATCCCCACTTCAGAAGTTGAACAACTCACCAGCTCACTGGTTGCCACAGCTGGCAGCGTTTTAGCGGATAATGCAGTTGATAAATCCAGTCCGTTAGCCGGAGAGGATATCGCTTGTGTCTCGTTGACCGTCCACTGGTTGTAGGTTCCCTCTGTGGAAACATAGTAATTTCCGCCACCAACAGCACTCGCATAACCGTATGTACCGGTTCCGGTCTGAGGAAGATACTGCCAGTGAAGTGCGCCGGTTCCACTCTTATATACATTTATTTCAGCTTTTGCTGATAAAGACAAATCTTGTGGTGCAATCCATGAGATATCACCAATCATATCGTCACTATCGGCATTTTTCAGTTCAATCGCTGAATCTTCGCTGACCTGTCCCAATGTGATAAAACGATACCCTTTAATCTCTCCTGCAGAATCATCAGACTCACGAACATGGCGTGTCGCAAGGAACGTTGAGCTTGGTGATTTCATATCAATGCTTTGGCCGGAGAATCCCTGATAAATGCCTTCTAATGTGCTGAAACCAAAAATACCAAAACCATCACCATCCTGATCAATCGAGCCAGTACGCTCATAAACCGTTGACTCGGATGATCCGGTTACACAAGTCTGAGCGGTCACCTCAGAAAGTACCGTATTGATCGTCATGTTGGTTTGCAGAAATGATTTTTGCAAAGTCAGGGCATAGGTTGTCGTACTGCCGGGAAGTTTCCGGGTGACTGTGACATATCCATTTGTCGGCACATCGGAAGCAACCAGCGTCAACTCACCATCAGATGACCAGTTTGAAGAGCTTGCTGACGTATAGGTTTCTGTTACTTTCCCGGTACTGTCCTGAATAAACGCTGTCAGCAATGCTCCTGTGGATTTCTGTGCAACAACCACATTCACAGAATCAGGTTCATCAGAAGATGAATCGTCTGATGAGGAATCATCTGAAGTATCGTAGATTTCTTCACGACCATAAATTTCACAATTACTGTTCACTTCATCTTCATCAAGTACTCTGAGTGAAACAAACTGAAGATTATATTTACTGACAGGCGCAGAACCAGAACTTTCACTACCACAACCATTGAGCAAAATAAGTGGCGTCGTGGCCAGAAAAAGTGCCTTTAGATTATTCATAACATTCCTCGTTATATTCTGTAACCGAATGTTCAGTCAGCCTTTCAACATTGGTTATACAAGATGGGATCTAACTTACCGCATATAGCATCGATGCAAGATTTCTAGCAAATAACGTGCCGTAGCAGGTAATACCTCCGCCGTAGCACTGATACAGTATTCCTTCCATTCATCCGAGTCAATAAATTGACCCGGATTGCAAGAAATCAAAGATAAGGTGACAGTTTAGCATTACACCCGGGGAACTTCGGCCAGAGAAAAGTCCTCTCTGGCCAGCGTTAAGTTCGGGTTATAGCAAGGATCCTGAAGCAACAGCGTTCCCCAGCGATTTTGCATATATTCCACTTCTTTTTGAAAACGGGCAATTTTCTCTGGTGTATCTTCGAAGCCACGGGTTTTTGACTCGTAGTGATATAATTCCGCATAAGGTGTCCAGACATTGAAATAACCCGCTTCCTGAACTCTCAGACAAAAATCAATATCATTAAATGCAACACTCAGATTTTCAGCATTGAGCCCGCCAAGTTCATCAAAGATTTCTTTCCGAATCACCAAACATGCCGCAGTCACCGCTGAAAAATTCTGTGGCACAATCGCCCGGCATGAATAGCCCGGCATACCCTTGGGCAAATGTTTATGGGCATGTCCTGCAACACCACCCACCAGAATCACACCGCCATGTTGCAAGGTATCATCCGGATACCACAATCTTGCGCCAACCGCCCCGTTTTCCGGTTGAATCGCATAACCAACCATTTCCGTCAACCAGTCAGGTGTAATCACTTCAATATCATTGTTTAAAAGCGTAATGATGTCACCACTGGCAGCTGCAGCCGCCTTATTATTCAGTGCAGAATAATTGAAAGGACTGTCATCACGAATCACGCTCACCCGTTCATCTTTTTCAGATAAATTTCGTAAATAATCGAGCGTATCTTTACAATCAGAACCATTATCGACAATGATAATCTCATAATTTGGATAGGTTGTTTTTTCCAGGACTGATTCAAGACAAACCGATAAAACATCCAACCCGTTTCGGGTCGGAATAATAATACTGACTTTTGGCGCATCAGCCGGAATCTGATATTGCACCCGCGCGTAATGACGTTCAGGATGCCGGGAGACAACCGCAATTTTTTGCTGGCGCTGTAAATGCTCTTCTACCGCTTTTAGCCCGGCTTCTAACGCGTAAGGTTTTTCTTCTTCATCGACCGCAGTACTCCCTTCGATTGCCCGCCAGTGATATAAAATTCGCGGAATATGAGCAATCTGATGTTGACGAATATTTTCAACAAACCGGAGCGTAAAGTCCCAATCCTGAGCCCCTTCAAAGCCCGTCCTGAACCCACCAATTTCTCTGGCCAGTTCGGTGCGGTAAACCCCCAGATGAGAAACATAGTTCTGGCTGAGTAACAACGCTGGATTCCAGCCCGATTTGAAGTTTGGATCATAGCGGGTCACACCATCGGCCGTAATTTTATCTTCATCGGAATAAATCATGGCCACATCTTTCTGTTCGAAAATCTTTTCAGAAACCCAAAATAACGCATCCGGTGCTAATTTGTCATCGTGATCCATCAGCGCAATAAACTCACCTTCAGCGATTTCCAGTGCGCTGTTAGTCGTTCTGGAAATATGACCATTATCTTCACGCTTTATCACTTGAATTCTGGCGTCTTTCTCAGCGTATTCGGATAAGACTTGCCACACTTTCGGATCGGTTGATGCGTCATCGGCAATACATAACTGCCAGTTCGGATAAATTTGAGCCCGAACAGACTCAATCGCCTCTGTAAGATAAGCGACTGGCGGATTATAGACGGGCATTAATATAGAAATCAGTGGTAAGTTATTCAGGCTTTCAACCCGCTTTTTCATCTCTGATCTTTGCAAATCAGAAACTGTGCCATAACGCTCCAGCCATTGACCATAATCAATCAATGCTTCTTGTTGTGCTTTATAACGTAACCCACTCAAACCTTGTTGCCGAAGTACACGAATCACTTTCTTTGTCAGGCTGACAATGCCACCGTGCTTTTGCACCAAGGCTGGTATGCCCGATGCCCTTTCCAGCAATACTTTCGCCTGACGAACAGGCTTGGTGATTCTCCATGAGGTCGAATGATAAACCGCATTTAAGGCATGACGGTGCTGTTCAATTTCATCATGCAGACGTAATCGCTCTTTCTGTGTTTCTTCAATATATTCAGCTTTCGCTGCTTTCTCATCATGAAGTGCCTTTTGATATTCAGCCAACTCTTGCAATGAATCACTTAAACGGCCATGCGTGTCCCTTATCTCGGTACGTAACTTCTCGATTGAAATATTTAATTCCGCCTGACGATTCCGGGAATCGATCTGCAACTGTTCACATCTGAGCCCGGAGTGCTTTAGCTGATCTTTGATCTCAGTATTCAAAACACGAGATTCAAAAAGTGCCATCACTGTGTCACGAACCATCAACCAATGTTCTTTCTGCACTTCAAGGGAAGACTTTAAACTTTCCTGAAGTTCTGCACTGTATTCTGTTTCAAACCATTGCTCCAGTGAAAATGCCTCATGAGCTAATCGTTCCAGCAACAGGTGATATTCCGGCACCGGCTGAAATGCGTCAGAATCCCCCTGCAGATCTGTCGCAGACGTCATGCTATGGTTTAATGAACGATCAATAAATTGCTTACAATAGTCATTTAACACTGTCTGGGACACATCGGAAATATCCAGAAATGACTTCAAATCATCCAGCACCAGAGAAGGAGACGTGATGAGTTGCTCGAATGTCATCCAATGTATGGATTCTCCCTTTAAGCGAGGCAACTGAACCGCAGTATGCATTAACCACAGAAGATAAGAATGACGATGTGAAAAGCAATTTCGCTGATGTAACGAACGACTGATATCAAGAGGATTTCGGTGAATAAAAATATAGTCAGCGTGAATATTTCCTGTACGGAAAACTTCTTGCCAGAAAGATAGCAGAAAAGGCGTTCTCGGATCTTTAAATCCCCATAAAGGATACATCTGAACTCTTTGAGTCACCAAAGTCACAGCATCGTCAAGTAATGAAGCGATCATTGGATCATTAAAGTTAATTTCAGGCTGTTGTGGTGTAAACCACATCAACCCCAAATGCCCGAGTAATTTTTCATTGATGGCAACAATATCCAGGTCTTCCCAGTGTCCTTTGGGATTGAACTCTCCTTCAGGCATCAGGTTTTCACTTAAAGAAACACCCAATACATTTAACGCTTTAGTCAGCGCACTGGTACCACTTCGGTGCATGCCCAGCACAACAACAACACGTCTGGATTTTTCTGAATCGCGGGTCGCAGACAAATTTTCATTCATAGGTGATTTCATGGCTCACTTATTTAATATCAGATTGGCGAAACTGACGAACAAACTGTATTTCATCTTTTAATTTCCAGCGGGCATAAGCCCTTGCCAGACAATCCGTCAGATTCTTTTTCCGGTAACTCCCGGAAAATACAGCTTCAGGTTCGGTTTCATAATATGGAATGTTCAGGAATGCACAAATGCTGCGCATGGTATCATGATGGGAATAACGCAAGTCATCATTATGCAGAATCAGTACATTTTCTCTGGAAAATGCAGCGTATATCGCTTCAACTTGTTGCTGAAAACGGCCACGTTCCAGATAAGATGCCCAACGGGCAGGGGAAGTCCATTCCCTTCGGGAATCATATGCCATACTCAAACGGTCAGACTCTTTCAGAAAAGCCCGAAGCATAGGCAAAGATTCATCTCCTCGATTCGTTTCCATCATATATTGAGAAACCGCTCTTTCTACCGGATCACGAACCATAAATATCACTTTGGTATCAGGGCTATAGTTAGCAATCAGGGTGAGTAATTCACTCCAGTAACCATAGATAGGTGTTGCATCACAAGCATAGGTTTCTGACCGTGAATCGGCGAAAAAATCCTGATAAGCAAGATCAAGTTGGCCAAAGTCAGTCGGTTCAATATCAGGATGATCAAAAATATGGGCTTCTTTGCGTTTTGGCAAATAAATATCAGGATGCTGTGCAAGGAAATGAGCCAAAGCACTTGTACCACACTTTTGCCCGCCCAGAATATATAAATTAGGACGTTTCATGAATTATTTCACTGGAAATCGTTTGAATCATATCAACAGCACCGGTCATATGAGTGCTTTGTTCAACAACAGTAAACATGGCTGCATCAACACCACGATGAAGAAATTGTCTTTCTCCTTCAACTAAGGCTGAACAACCACAGTTCAGAAAATAGCTGCCGTTTGGAAGCTGACAGGTAAATTTAAACCGCATTTCAACTTCCTGCCCTGCTGCGACATAAGGGATACGTAACTGATGATCCCGAATCGATGTCCCACCTGCCAGTTCAAATCCTGAGACTGTTTTAATCATCATGCCGGCCCCCACTTCAAACGCTTCTCTGTGAAAAGAAATCCGGTATACATATTCATAAACATCACCAGCCGTCAGTAAATTGACCCGCTCCTGGCACAAATTCTCGATATGAGGATCGGATATTTCAGCCCCTTGATTTTGATACCAGACACTGGATGCTGGCTGTAACGATGGGTCATATGTACCAGAGGGGAGTTGAGTTTCGTCTTCTTGCTTTGTTTTTGTTACTTCGCTTTTTGCCTGACCAGATTGAATCAAGCTTCGATATTCATCACGTTCAGAGCCATGCAAATGCAGTAACTTATGGTATTGCTGCACCACATCTTTAGGCGTTCCTTCCATCAACAATTCACCATGATCAAGCAGGATTGCCCGGTCACACAACTCGATTACCTGTCCCGCTGAATGAGAGACAAACAACAATGTTACGCCACGCGCCTGCAGCTGTTTCAGCTTCGCATGACATTTACGCTGAAAAGCGTCATCTCCAACAGCCAGCGCTTCATCGACGATCAAAATGTCTGGATCAATATGCATCACCACTGAAAAGGCCAACCGCAACATCATCCCACTTGAATAAGACTTGACCGGCTGATCAATAAAATCACCAATATCAGCAAATGCCAGTATTGCATCAAACTGAGCTTCAACCTGCTGATGAGTCAGCCCCAACAACTGTGCATTAAAATAGACATTTTGCCTGCCGGTAAATTCAGGATTAAACCCCGACCCCAATTCCAGCAATGCGGCAATTCGCCCCTGAACCTGAACCTGTCCGGAATCGGGTGTCAATACACCGCTGATAATTTGCAGCAGTGTTGATTTACCACTGCCGTTGTGACCAACAATACCCAGTGTTTCACCAGGCCGAGCAGAAAAGTTGATGTTTTGTAATGCATGAAAACGCGGCCCGGATTTGTGTGGCCAAATAGCATCTCTTAATCGTTGCCAGGGAGATGCAGCTAAAGAAAAACTTTTATTGATTTGTTCAACAATAATCACAATGATCAGAACATTACACAGAGATGAAAAGGAGAGATATTATGAGGAAAAAAAGAGAAAGATGCAAAACCGGACAGAAGAAAACCAGTTTTTTAACAGATAAATAAAATAAAGGAGCCATATGGCTCCTTTAATATAGAAGAATTCAATCTTGTAATCAAATTGATTATAGAGTGAAATCAACAACGTTTGTGTGAACGCCTTTAGTACCGTTTTGAATGTCGATACCACTGCTATCTTTCTTCTTAACAGCCACTTCACCTTGGTTTGTTTCAACTTCAAACACCATACGAGCCTGGCGAGAAGGAGTTACAGTGATACCCAATTGGTCAGCAATAGTTGCTGGGTTCAGAGTCACAGCACCTTTTGAAGGAAGCGTTACAGAAAGAACCTGACGGTCAGCCAGTACAGTGCTCTCTGCATTTTCACCTGCAGCGTGTGCATCGTATTCCCAAACTGTAACGTAAATTTTACCACCATCTTCAGGAAGAACACCAGAGATATCACGGATGTGAATTGTGTTCGCAGAAGTTGTACCAGTCAGGATAGTATCGAACTTCATACCATCACGGGTAAAGATAAACAGATTATTGATTGTATCTGAGAAATCTTCAAATGTAGCTTGATCATCACCATCAATAGCTGCAGTTACACTGATTGATTGTGCTGGAATTGGTGTTTCATTATCAGCTTCAACATAAATCTTACCCAGATTAGTCCAAGCAGTATTCTGAGCTGTACTTAACGAACGAGCCGAAGCATCCAAAGTTTTTACACCTTCAAGAACATCGCTTGCCAGAGTTGTTGTAGCAGATGTTTTAGCTGCGTTTACAGTCCAGCCAGATTCTGTACCGTCTTTCAGGAGCAAGTCACCATCAGTATCAACACGGAATGGTGACAAGTCACCAGTCAGAGTCAGATTAACTTTGTTCAACTGAATGTTCTGGTTAGATGTTTTGTTAATCAGGTCTAAACCTGTTGCTTCAACATCTTCATCATCAGCAGCAGCGTCACTATCTATATCATAAGAGTTAAAGCCAGTAGAAACCAGCGCAGTTGCTTCACCAGAATCTGTCAGAGTCAAGTCAAACAATTCACCCAACTTGAACAATGCTGCAGTAGATTCAGGGTCAGCCGAGTAAGAAGCATTTTTCAATGCACCAATTTGTAGGAATACATTTCCAGAAGTAGCAGACAAATCAAAGATCTGGTTTGCTTCTGTAAGCTGGAAGTTTACAACAGTATTTGCACCAACTAAAGCTTCAAGCGCATCACCAACAGCAACTGTTGTACCAGCAACTGAAGTAGCACTTGCTTCAAGGTAAGCTTGCGTAGCCGCAGTGTTAGCACCTGTGCCTGTTACTTCTGTTGCAAGGTAGTCTGCACGAGCAGAATCAGAAGTCAATGCGTCATAACTAGCTTGATTGATGACTGTTGGAGCAGTACCAGAAGTACCGTTAATATCATCTGGCAATGTAGCCCAAGTATCAGGGAAATCAAAACTTCTTGCTACCACAGTAACTTCAGTAATAGTCGCATTACCAGGAGAAGCAAGCTGAATCATTTCATTGGTTGAACCAGCAGTTTGCTTCAGAGCTAAACGCAAACGTGTACCATCTTCATCGATATCATGAACAATAGTTTCTGTATTTGTGTTTTCAGTGTACTTGAAAATTTTAGTTAAATCAGTCTCACTTACAGCAGTTGTGCCAGTGGTAAGAATAACACCACCCAGAGCTGTGGTAGTTGCCAAATACAACTCAATCTCAACATTACCAGTAGTCAAGTTAGAGCTCAGGTTACCACTAGCATCAGTAGTCAGCCACTGGTTTACCTCTGCTTCATTAAACTTAGCACCACCAGTTAATTGCAATGTGATGAAACCATTTTGTTTCAGGTCACCATCAACACCAAACTCAGCAGCCACTTCTTCTTCGGCAGTTGAGTAAGAAAGAACAGCATCTTTAGTTACAGTGGCCAGTGTAGTTGTTGTCATCTCGTTTGATGAACTGATAGGAAGACCGCCGTAATACAGATCGATGTCAGCAAATGCTGGTGCAGCTGTAACAGTTGCCACTGCAGCGGCGATAAGAGTTTTCTTTAACATGTTATTTATATCCTTGTTTTGGATCCACATTGTTTTTTTAACCAATATAAACATATCTATATTGGCTAATTTGATCAACTTCGGTGCACTATTCTTAGCACCATGCCAACTTTTTATCACTTCGGCCGCTAAACCAAAAAATAAAAAGAAAACCCAGGCATTGATTAATGATCGCGCTCCGAAGTGCGCAAATGTTATTTTCGAGACAAAATAAGCACTTGTCAATGGACAAATTCGACTAAATTATGAAAACAACACTTTAAAATAATGACATTGATCACACAAAATAATAGTTTCACGCAATTGGTTACTTGTTGGTCAATGCCTGTAATTAGACACATGATCTAACAGTCTAGTCTAAAAAAAATGCTTTGTCCGACTATTTATTATCCAGCATATCAGATGATAATGTCCACCCGGTCATCTGACTGAAATCCTTGGTATATAATAAAGCTTCTTCCTGACTTTTAATCACATATGGCGTGATTAAAAGAAGTAACTCAGTTGAACTCTGCGCCTGACTCTTATATTTAAACAAATTTCCCAATAGGGGAATGTCACCTAAAACAGGTACTTTTTGTTCTGTATCTTCATTACGTGTCTTAATTAATCCACCAATGTATACCGTTTCCCCGGTATCAGCCAGAAAGCTGGTTTGAAGAGAACGGGTGTTAATGGGTGGACTCCCGGAAGAAGATTCCCCCGCAGTGCTGACTTCCTGACTAATATCCAACTGTACTAATCCACTTTCATTAATCGATGGAGTAATATCCAGCTGGACCCCCGTACTGACATAACTGTAAGTATTTGTAACTGTAGAGTCACTATCTGTCCCGGTAACAGAACCAGTAATCACCTGAATCTGCTGACCAATATTGATAGAAGCGGATTCTCCATCTAAAGCCAGTATTTTAGGGCTGGAAAGTACCTGAACTTTACCATTAGATAACAATGCATTAAATTTGGCTGTAAAGTCACCAAAAAGACCGGTAAGGCTCAGATAGCTGGAAGCATCACTTGGTGTCACGCTGGAACTACCAGTGACATCAGAGCTATTCCCGTTATCCGTCCAGTCAAGACCTAAGTTATACGCATCAGTTAAGCTAATTTCAGCAATCGTCGCTTTTAATAAGACTTGTCTCGGACGCTTATCGACATAAGATAATAGATCAACCAGCTGCTGATAATCTTGATAAGTACCCTGAAATATCAGTGCATTGCGATCATCATCGACAACTACTTTATAATCCTTGCTGACGACACTCATTGTTTCAGTCGCAGCGCGTTGTCGCTGCTTCATTCCAGTATTTCCGGGTGTAATACCCTGAACAGAAGAAGTGATTGATCGTTGATTCTGTTGCTGGGAAGATGCCAGAATATTCTGGGAAACAACTTCCGGTGTTTTGGTACTGCTTTTCCCATCACCAAAAATAGTTTTCACAACCCCCCAACTATCTTTCGCTTTGGTATTTTTCATGTAGTAAACATAAACACCTTTATGCTCAGCTTCAGTTTTTGGCGGAATGTCCAAACGTTTGACCCAATTCTCGGCATAGTCCAGCCAATTCTTTGAGTTAGATGTCATAATAAGCTGCTCGGTATTCAGTACCTTAAGGATAACACCATTTGTGCCCCCACTGGTAGAAGCAGGAATAGATGCCGCAGCCAAAGCAACCTTTAATTGCGTTGCCAAATTAATCGCTGTTAAGAAACGTGGCGAAGCCAAGGACATATATTCAGATACACTATTTGGTACATCCAATTGAGCCAACAGCTCCCTTAACTTATCAATGTCATCCGGTGCAGCAACCACCATTAAAGAGTTCAGATGAGGTTGTATCAGTACAGAACCGCCTCGACCTTCTCTGAATAACTTTGTGGCCAGTGTTGATGCCTGATTTACCCCTATATAATACACAGGAATAATTTCCGTCACTTTCCCATAACGAAGCAGAGGCTTCACAGATTCCTGCATCATCACCGGCGCAGCACTACTTGCTTTTGATGATGGAATAACCTTAATTAAATCGCCATCCTGGGCCAGAGCGACGCCATTGACCTGAAGCGCTTCTTCCACCAGCCCTAACAGCCTTTTTGAAGTGACTGGTTCATTGACCCTCAATGTGATCTTGTTTTTTTTCTTTTCAAGATCAGAATCAATCAGATAATTCAGCTTTAAAATATCGCCCAAAGCTAAATTAATAAAATGCTGTAGAGGTAAGCCATCTGCATTTAAACTGACCTGTTCCTCTGGCAGTTTTAATCCGGTAATCTGTTCCTGCTGTGTTCCAATCTGTAAGATGGGTGCTTTCTTTATTTCTCTAATCTTGAACTTTGCATAATCACCATTCTTAAGAGGCGCTTTATCTGATGTTGAGGGATCATCAACCTGAAGATCACCTGGTGTACTTTCACTGGATAACTTCACTGCTGTCGGAGTTACATTTTCAGGAAGCGGCTGAAAGTTAGCGCACCCAAACATAACACTTGCTCCGATGATAACTACGGCTGCACGTAAGCAGTGGTGCTGATGTTTCATAATAACTCTGCTCATTTGTTTTTTGATTCCTGATTGTCTGATTTTGACTCAAAAGTGGGAAAAAGTTGCCAGAGACGAATATCTCCATCACGATTCTTTGTTGTCACCGTATTACCGGAGATCTGAGTGACCATTCCCAGATTGGAAAGATTCTCACCAACCCCGATAATCATTTTTTTATCCTGACTGATAAACACTGCTTTCAGTTGCTTCCCTTCACGAACAATACTTCCTAACTGATAATCATCTGCTGGTTCCGGCTTCTTCGCTTCCGTTCCGTTATTGCCAGATGAAACTGTCAAAGTCCGATCCAATGAAAAAATATTTCCCGAGGGAATCTGAACCACGGATTGATTATCAGAAATTTTTACAGGAGCGGGATGAATAACTTTATCACCACCATCGACATGCGACAGTGACCAATAAGTAAATAGCAGATGTAACAACAACACACCGGCTAAGGCCGAAATTAGCTTTGGATGAGGAATAAAAAAGCTCTTACTCATAATCATTTACGTATTTTCATATCTTTCATCGGGATCAGACGATAACTGTTCAGTGTCATTGACAACTCATAATCAGGCGTTGCTTCATTGTTTTTGCTTTTACGCCCCCGGTTTCGTTCCGTTGCTTTTTTTATCTGAACAGAGATCGGCACCATAATTGTTTTTGAATGGGACATATCGTAAAGCATGGCCAGTATGTCATCCGTTTTTCCCAGTAGGCGCCATCGTGATTCAACTTTTTCACCAAGGAACGGAACCACATCAGGCTCTCCAAACAGCCGGCCTTTCAGCCTTAAATCATGGGGCTTATAGACATCCTCGAACCGGGAAACCTGAACAGAAATAGCCCGGCTTTGTGTACGTTCCTGAATCAGCTCCGCTTTAGCAGCCGATACCTGCTGATTTAAAGTATTGGTTGCATCACGAATCTGTTTTCGGCTATTTTCAAGGACTTGTAAACGGGACAAGAGGACATGCTGTTGATCAATCTGGGAACGAATACCAGCTCTCCATTCATAATAAGGCCCGAAACCAATCCACCACAAAAAAATCAGCGCACAAACCAGACTCCCCCATTGAACCAGCGGACTGGAAAGCTCATCTTTCCATTGGCCTTCTCTCAGTGACTGAAGAAAATCATCCATTACTTCAACTCCTTGAGTTCAACTTCTGCTCTGAATTTTTGCCTGCCATCACCTGTTGGCACTACTTCACCTAACAAGCGGGCTTGTTTAATAAATGTAATATTTGACAAGGATTCTAATACACCGGTTGAATTAAGCACAGTGCCTTCCAGTAACACTGTTTTCTGATCGTAGGTAAATTTAGTGATCATGACATCTTTGGCCAGCTTAGTTGTCAATTCTTCTAATAATTCAGCGATAAACCTCTGCTTGTTTTTTGCCCGCATCGTTTGCTCGACAAACCGCTTATTATCCTCATAGCGGGAACGCTGATTTTGTATGCTTAATGTTGACTGCTGCTGCTGCGAGACCAGCTGATTCAGCTGAGACTGTTCATAATTCAGTAAAGTCGCATCGGCTACTAGATACAAAGCAAAAAGGCACAATATCCATACCATCGTCCTCCAGTAAATCCAAGGATTATCAAACTCTAACTGCGAAGAGCATTTAGCCTTTGTCATCAACTTTGATTTGACCTGACGATGGAATGGTTTGACTTCATAACCATCTAAGAGCGACGTATGATCAGTATTTGCGTATAAAACCAGTTTATTTTGCTCTTCATCCAACAGTTGTTTAATCACCCGGGCATGAATTGGAGAATTCATTGGATATAAGTGTTCAACAACCGAAGCTTTTTTCCAGGTAATGGCCCATGATTGTTCCATCGTTTCAGAGACCGGTTCTGAATAAAATAAAACGCCCTGAGGTGCTCTCGTTTTCCCCAGGTAAAACGCTAAAGCAGGTATTTTATGAGTCACTGGCAGTTCAAACTGAACAACATCATCATTCCAGACCCACGCAATAACCTGCCAGTTTTCATCAACCTTGTTGACCAGAAAAAAAGAACGGGGATTATTCCAGCTAATAAGCTGGGCAACTTCATTCTCAACACATTGTTCAAGATCCTTTTGCGGGATCAGCTCAACATTGTAATAAAATATTTTGAACAAGCATTGGGACTGAGGAACCAGTCCGACGACTTTATCCCAGCGGGAAATTCTCCCTGTGGGTTTATCAGCCAGTACATGTCCCTGCGGCCATATACACCACTGCCGCTGGATTTTATCAATCACTATGACACCTGTTTTCCATGTTGATTGTGAAAGTTATTTCGGTTGTGAAAAATACCTGAAATTGTCGGGAAAATACCATATTAACCTTGGTGTTGGAAGCATACGTGGTAACACCCGGTAAATTCCGCGGGCCTGTATCCCGTGGTATTGAAAGCGTATCGTGTAAAAACTACTGGGAACACTATCAGCTGCACCGGTTGAAATATTATTACTTGCCAGAAAACGGCGGATGCCAGCCCAGTTACCCCGTTGTTTCATTCTTCTCAAAACATCCAGATTATAAGGGGTTACATGAAATGCTCTCGACAAGATCGCATCCGGAACAGCCGCGAAGTTGATACCATCGGATTCCGCTCCCCTGACACTCAATAAATCCCGTAATCCAAATTTTGGCAACTCAGGTAAACTGCCTGCTTCGTTTTGAGGGTTCTCTTCAGCTTCAGCAAGATTGCGCCTGCCGTTATAGATCTGACTGGTAATTCCGGGAATCAACATCAGTTCATCCAAACTCCTGAAAGGCGAATTTCGGGGTAACACCTGATCATCATAAGAAGGTAACTGAGAACCATTTTCCGGGCGTCGCTGCCAATCAATTATCGCCTGTGTCACTCTTACCGCATCTGGCCCTGGTATATAACTGCGAACCAGTTCAGTTAAAATACTTTTATCAATAAAACTTAAACTGACCAGTCCGGCGTGATCCTGAAGGGACACCCAGACGCCATTGGATAATTTGGTATTACTGGAATCAGTGAGCAAAACAGTATCACCCAACTGATAGCCTCCGGGAAGCTGATCCCCCACCATCATGGCAAAAAGAACCCGCTGCTCAGCATTGTTAATGGCTAAACGGGCCTGCCACTGCTGATTCAGCCTGAATGCTTTATCGGATTGATCCTGGCCTTTTGATAACAAAGAGCTTGCCATCAGCGTCAACACAGCCAAAATAATGAGCGTTAAAGGCAGAACAATACCTGATTGCCTGTGCTTTCTGGATTTAATGGACAACAACCTGAGATTCCTGAATTAAAGCCAAAGGTTTCACCGGTAGTTCAAAATACCAGTCATATTGTTGCTGATGCATTTTAAAACTCAGCGCGACATACTGTGGTAGTTCCTGCTCAAAATTCGCATCAAACTCACTGTCCCAGTATCCTTCCATGCGAGGTTTGAAGCGGTTATATTTGATTTCCAGTGGCGTCGCTTCCATCCGTGGCGCCAGAAAATATCGCCAGGATAAATGCTGAATATCGTGAAACAACACAAGGGATTTCCCGTCATCGGGATTCGCTTGTGGATCTAAATAAGGGTCACTATATGGCTTTTGTGTCAAGACCATCTCATACAGATCATCATCTTGCTGACGAAGCTTCAACCTGACTGTTGCATAAGTGCCAGGGCCGGATATGATTGGCGCATCAGAAATGAAAGTCAAAGACTGCTCATTACCAAGGAAATAAGGTGCTTCAGCACCATATTCAATCCGGAATGTTGCGGTATTGGCTTGTGCAAACATCTGTCGTAACCAGTTCTGTCGTTTAATCAGATAATCAGCCTGATCCAGTTGTTTTGAACCTCTTTCCCACTGCATTTGCCCCTGATGCAAACCGGTCATCACGATCGATAATACAGCTGAAAATACAGCCAGAGAAACCAGCATTTCAACCAGCGTAAAACCTGACTGATTTTGTCGGCGACTACCCACGGATAGTCTCCTGAACACCCATTTTCTCAAATTCAAAGGAAAAATCTTTGCCACGCAGACGATACGACACACTAATCCGGTACATTTGCGCGTACTCTTCGATCAATTCGTTAGCCGTCTTCATTTGAAGCAAGGGACTGATTGGGCGGGCCTGCCATTTAAAATAAACATCTCCCAGATTCCCCTGACCGCCCTGCTTTATCGCCGGATTGATCTGACTTAATTTCACAAATAACGACTGTTCAGTCATAATTTTCAATTGGCGCTGATTAATCTTTTCACCAACGACAGTGCTCTGCTGAAAACTTTGGAAAATCACAGTAAAACCTGCGGATAAAATCGCCAAAGCAATCAATACTTCAATCAGCGTAAAACCTCTCTGCAATTCAAACTTAATAGCGGGCAAAGTTGACGCTCCCGTCAGGCATGGATAAGGTAACTTTCCACCTGATTTTTTCAGGCAGGACAAGTAAATGAACCTCACCTTGTTGGGTAAAACCATCAGGCCGGATAACAAATTGATCATCCGGATGATTTGGCAGGATTTCCAGCTGACTTTTCTGTGCCAGAATTTGCCATTGCTCATTGTCACTGTCAAAAATAAAACTCTCACCGGCTTGATTATACTTATAGGCTTCACGGCGGACTTCAGACCAGAATGTCTCAAGTTTTTTCTTTTGTTTCAGCTGTGAATAGCTTCCCCATAACCTGGGAACAACCACAGTGCTCATCAGCGCAATCAAAGCAATCACGATAATGAGCTCAATTAAAGTGAAGCCCGAATGATTTCTCAGCCGGTGATTCATCATTATTTCACACCAACATCCTGATCTTCGCCACTTCCGCCTTCTTTATCATCCCGGCCAAGAGAATACAAAGAAAACTCATAATCAGGGTTCAGTTTATAGTGGTAAGCGTTATTCCATGGATCCAGCGGAATGTCTTTTGCCAGGTATGGGCCATTCCACATCGATTGATTACCATCATCCGGCGCTTCCATCAGTGCTTTCAAGCCTTGTTCAGTCGATGGGTAATTGCCCATATCCAGACGATAGGTTTTCAATGCTGATGTCAACAGCTCAATTTGCGCATTAGCAATTTTTGTTTTTGATGAACCCACCTGCTTAAACAGCTTCGGTCCAACCAACCCCGCAAGCAAAGAGATCAGTACAAGAACAACAAGCAGTTCGATTAAGGTAAAACCATTCTGTTTGGTTTGGGTTGTTGGTGCTGTTTTCATGACTATCCTCAAACACTTAAAAATTAATATCGTTCACCGAGATGATACCGGAAATCAGGATAATCATGATACTGCCCACGATACCCCCCATCACCACAATCACCAACGGTTCTAAAATGGATAAAAAACGTTTCAAACCTTTGGATAAACGCCTTTCATATAAGTTATTGATTTCCCGGAAACAAGGAACCAAAGATGCGCCTGCTTCCCCGGTTTTAATCAACCGCCGGACCATCGCCGGGAATAAATCAAATTCTCCCAGAGAATCAGCCAGCCCTTTACCTTCCCGCACACCCGTCACAACATAGCCTAAACGCTTTCTCAGCGTTTCATCTGAGATACCGTTACGGGTAATTTCCACCGATTCGACCAGTTCAACACCAGACTCAAGCAGACGTTGCATGCTGCCGGAAAACTGGACAATATTCCAGGCATCCACCAGTTCTCTGAACATCGGAATCGCAGACAGCCCCTGAATCAGTGACTGAAGCAAAGAACCATAACGAAATCCGTAATACAGGCCGCCGGCCAACGCCACCAGCCCCGCAGAAATAATCGTGATATTGTCATTTAAAAACCGGGAAACAGACAACAACTTGCCCAGCATACCCGCATCTTTGGCATCCTGTACCATGGTTTCAAAATTAGGAATCACATACATAAACATGAAGAACAGAACCACAACACACACAATTAAAAGAAATGCCGGGTAAGTCAGTGCTGACTTCACTTCTGTGATTAATTGTTCTTCACGCTCAATCCGTTCAGAAATGTTAAATAATGCTTCTCCCAGTTTACCGCTGGCTTCACCCAGTTTGAGCATTGATGCAGCATAAAAAGGGAAAACTTCAGGCTGCGCAGCAATCGCATCGGACAAGCTGGACCCACTCTCAACATCATAGTGCAAACGCTTCAGGGCAACTTTTAAGACATCATCTTCCGTATTTTCATACAAAGAAGCCATGCACAAATCGAGCGCCATGCCACTTTCCCGCAGTGTGGCCAGTTCCCGCAGTGTGGTAATCAATGCTTCCCGGCTGACCTTCTTATTACTTTTCGCCTTATACGGCGAGAGCATCACCACCTGTCGCTGCTGATCAGCCAACATGCGGCGGGCTTGCTGCTCGCTGTCAGCACTGATCCAGCCATCGGTTAGTGAGCCGTCTTTACGCCTTGCAACAAATTTAAATTGCTTCATGACTAGCCTACCACTCTCAGCACTTCATCCAGTGTGGTTTCACCCAGAGCGGCTCTTAATAAAGCATCTTGCTTCAACGTCCGCATTTTCTGCTTTTCGACGACCTGATGCAGATCTTCCATCTCCAGTTCAGCCGTTTCTTCAGCCGACCAGCCTAGCAGCTCAAAAATCGCCAGACGACCATGATAGCCGGTGTCATTGCAATGTTCGCAACCATGCGCCTGATACCAGACAGGTGCAGAAGGCAGCAGTTCACCCCATTTCTGATCCACTTCGGCAAACCCAAGTTGCTGCGCTTTCACCTCACCACTCATATCTGGTGTCCGGCAATGCGGGCAGAGCCGTCTGACCAGACGCTGTGCCATAATACCGACCACCGTTGATTTAATCAGGTAGTCAGGAATACCAATATCTTTCAGACGAATAAAGCTGCTTGGTGCATCATTGGTATGTAAGGTGGACAAAACAAAGTGACCGGTCAGTGAAGACTGAATCGCAATTTGCGCGGTTTCTTTATCCCGCATCTCACCAATCAGCATAATATCCGGGTCCTGACGCAGCGCAGAACGGAGAACACTGGCGAAAGTCAGCCCGATTTCACTGTTGACCTGAATCTGAGTCAGACCTTTCATCTGATACTCAACCGGATCTTCAACGGTGATGATTTTCGTTTGCTCGTCATTTAATTGTCCAAGCAAAGTATACAGAGACGTTGTTTTACCACTCCCCGTGGGGCCTGTGATCAAAAAGATGCCTGTTTTCTTCAGTAGAATATCCTGAATAATTGCTTTTTGATCGGGCAGCATATCCAGTTCTTTCGCCTGCTGGGAGGTATGATGCTGTTCATTGGCGAGCAGACGCAATACGGCGTTTTCACCATAAACAGTAGGTGTGGTCGCCACCCGTATATCCACCTGCAACCCGGATAACCGGACCCGAATCCGGCCATCTTGTGGTAAACGTTTCTCTGAAATATCCAGCCCGGCCATGAGCTTGATTCTTGACAGAATCGCGGCATGCTGTGCGATTCCCGGCTGATCGACCGTCCGAAGGACACCATCAACCCGATAGCGAACCAGAAACTGCTGTTTATTCACCTCAAAGTGAATATCCGAAGCATTCTCTTTAATTGCGCGCTGAATACACTCGTTCACAAACTTCACTACAGGTGCAGAACTACTTTCCTGGCTGTTCAGCGTCGAGCTCTGAGATTGTTGCTCGTCAACATTACTCAGTAATTGACGAAGTTCATAATTCGAGCAAAGCACCGGGACCGTCTTCAGATGGTGTTCCCGCAGGATGGTTTCAAAAATAAAATCATCCCAGATATCAGCCTGAGCAACGAATACTTCCTGTTGGTTATTTTGATACAGTGGATAAGCTTGTTGCCGCTGCCACCACTCAGAAGGAAATAGCTTGAGTGCCAGCTCATTAGAGGGTAAGTCCCCATCACAATGTTCTTCAATCACATCGGACAATAATGGTAAATCCAGCTGTTCACTCAAAGCCATTAAGACATCTTGTTCTGAACATAAACCATTCGAAATGCACAATTCACCGAATCTGGCCCGCTCACCAATACTGGCATTTTCCTGCAACTGTAGTATTTGCTCGATATCTTCATCGGTGATCAGAAGTTTTTGTTTAAGAAGCTCACCTAATCGCATATAACCCCGCCAGCTGTTTCGCTCAGCTTACTATAAGACATCTGCAAAGCCAGGTCTTAGCCGACAAAACAATTTGTAACTAAAAATGCATCCCAGAACACTTGCCAGTAATAACCAAAGCATGTGTTTAAAATCAGGCGCATAGCCATACAAAATATCCCGAACCGAATCTGCTACCGGGCTGATTGGGTTCAGATAAATAATTTTCACCAACATATCTGGTGCAGAATGAACCGAGAAGAATACTGTACTGGTAAATAATAATACAGTAATTAATACCGGCATCATCTGAGAAATATCACGGAGAAAGACTCCCAAAGCGGCAACCAGATAAGCAATGGCAGTCAAAGTCACGACATAAATCGCAATAATAAATGGCAGATAAATCAGGCCCTGAAATTGATGGATATACCCCTGAACCAGCCCATAAACAAAGGCCATTGCCAGTCCCAGCAAATAGTTGACACCAGAACTGGCGATCGTGACTAATGGTAACATTTTAACCGGAAAACGAACCTTTTTGATCAGATTGGTATTATTACGAATCACATTGCTCGATGAAGTCAGCACCTCGGCCATGTAGCCATGTGTCAAAATACCAATAAATAACATTAAACCATAATCGGCCTGAGCCTGATCAGCCATATGCCATTTCGCTTTAAATACAGCCAGAAATACCGTTGCGTAAATGGCCAGCATCAATAAAGGTGTGACCAGATTCCACAGGAAACCCAGCAAAGTACCCTGATACTTTGCCTGAATCTCTCTGCGAACCATCGACTTAAATAAAGAAACATACTGAGCGGAGATCAACATATCTATTCCTGCATCCTGCCACACAGAACGTATGACAGATGCCTAAATGAAATTAAATCGACGAAAAGGAGCAACCTTGCTTATCTTTTTCAGAGAGTTGTGCATCGCCCTGAATTTGCCAGTCAATCTTTAAGTCCGGATCATTCCACAAAATACAGCGCTCAGATTCCGGGTGGTAATAATCCGTGGTTTTATACAAAAACTCGGCGGCATCAGACAGAACACTAAACCCATGCGCAAGGCCCGCCGGAATCCACAGCTGCCGTTTATTTTCAGCACTCAGGTTAACGGTGACAACTTTACCAAACGTTGGGGAATCCTTTCTGATATCAACCGCCACATCGACGACTTCTCCGGACACACAACGAACTAATTTACCCTGTGCATGTTCAGCCTGATAATGAAGTCCTCTGACGACATTCTTAACAGAGCGGGAATGATTATCCTGAACAAATTCAACTTGCTGACCGACAGCCTGCTCGAATTTCTGATGATTGAAGCTCTCAAAGAAAAACCCCCGGTCATCTCCGAATACGCGGGGTTCGATGATAAATACACCTTCAATTTCAGTTGGGATTGCTTTCATTTTAATCATCTCTCTCAACAAGTTTCAGTAAATACTGACCATACGCATTTTTTGCCAGTGCCTGGGCACATTCAAGAACTTTCTCTTTATTAATAAAGCCTTTTCTGTAGGCAATTTCTTCAGGGCAGGCGACTTTCAGTCCCTGACGCTGTTCAATCGTCTGAATGAAATTACTTGCACCAATTAAGCTTTCATGGGTTCCGGTATCAAACCACGCAAAACCTCTGCCCATTTTGGCGACAGACAACGTATTTTGTTCAAGATAAATCCGGTTCAGGTCCGTAATCTCATACTCACCTCTTGCGGAAGGCTTTAAGCTCTTGGCTATTTCCACAGCCTGAGCATCGTAGAAATATAATCCGGTAACCGCAAAATTACTCTTTGGCTGTGCTGGCTTTTCTTCCAGTGAAATGGCCTGATCAGCCGAATCAAATTCCACCACACCATAGCGTTCCGGATCGGTCACATGATACGCAAATACAGTTGCACCGTTTTCCTGAGCAGCAGCAGTTTCAAGCTGCTTCTGCAAATCATGCCCATAGAAGATGTTATCACCAAGAATCAGTGCACTCGGCGCCCCATTCAAAAATTCTTCCGCAATCATGAACGCCTGGGCTAAGCCTTCAGGTTTCTCCTGAACCGCATATTGCAGTGAGATTCCCCACTGGCTGCCATCACCCAAGAGCTGCTCAAAGCGCGGCGTATCCTGAGGGGTACTGATAATTAATATTTCACGGATATCGGCCAACATTAATGTTGTCAGCGGATAATAAATCATTGGCTTGTCGTAGATCGGCAGTAGCTGTTTACTGACTGCCATTGTTACAGGATAGAGCCGGGTCCCTGAACCACCAGCTAAAATAATCCCCTTTCTGTTCATGATGTTGATCCTAATGTTTCTGCAAGCATCCGACTCACACCTAACTGCCAGTCAGGTAAGGTCAGATGAAATGTTTTTTCGAAATGACTGGTATTCAGCCGGGAGTTTCCGGGACGAGGGGCAGGCACAGGAAACTCTGAGGTTGCAACAGGCGTTACATCCTTCACCGCCAGTTCAATACCGGATGCACGGGCGACGTCAAATACATATTTTGCATAGTCAAACCAGGTCGTTTCACCCTTAGCGACTAAATGATAGAGCCCGTAACAATCCGGGTTGTCAGAACCGTGTTGGCTGTCAGAACCATATTTGTTGTAAAAACAGTGCCGGACAGCCAGCGCTGTACAGTCTGCCAACAATTCTGCACTGGTCGGCGCACCATGTTGATCAGCAACAATCGATAGTGTTTCTCTTTCTTTTGCTAATTTCAGCATGGTTCCGGCAAAATTTTTGCCTCTGGAAGCAAACACCCAACTTGTTCTGAAAATCAGATGTTTCGGACAATACTGCCGGATGAGTTCCTCACCCTGTAGCTTCGTCTGCCCATAGACATTAAGAGGTGCGACGGCATCCGTTTCCTGCCATGGCGTTTGCCCTGAACCATCAAATACATAATCGGTAGAATAGTGGACAAGTAAAGCACTCACTTCATGGGCAGCTTTTGCAATCACACCAACCGTATCCGCATTCACTGTCATTGCGGTTTGTTGATCAGTTTCTGCCTGATCGACTGCAGTATAAGCAGCTGCATTGACAATCACGTCCGGCTTCAGGTCCAGAATCGTTTGATGAATCCCTTCCGGGTTGAGAAAGTCACCACAGTAATTCTGACTGTCAGAATCCAGCGCAATCACCTCGCCAAAATAACTCAGGGCACGTTGAAGTTCCCAACCCACCTGACCATTTTTTCCGAATAGCAGAACTCTCATCTACTCATCTCCGTATTGCTGGTGAATCCAGTCCTGATAGTCACCACTTTGAATATGCTCAACCCAGTCCATATTGTCCAGATACCATTGAACAGTTTTCATGATACCTGATTCAAAAGACTCGACCGGTTTCCAGCCCAGCTCTCTGGCAATTTTACCCGAATCGATCGCATAGCGGCGGTCATGTCCAGGCCGATCATCAACGAAGCGTATTTGTTCACGATAAGCTGTATCCTTTGGCACCAACTGGTCCAGAATGTCACAAATGGTATGCACAACTTCAATATTCTGCTTCTCATTATGACCACCGATGTTATACGTCTCATCCACTTCCCCCTGAGTCGCAACCAGCACTAACGCTCTGGCATGGTCTTCAACATAAAGCCAGTCGCGTATTTGATCACCGCTGCCATAAACAGGCAAAGGCTTACCGGCAAGCGCATTCAGAATCACCAGCGGAATCAGTTTTTCAGGGAAATGATAAGGCCCATAATTATTGGAACAATTGGTCACAATCGTTGGCAAACCATAAGTCCGGTGCCATGCTCTGACCAGATGATCACTGGATGCTTTTGACGCAGAGTAAGGACTACTTGGTTTATAAGCGGTTGTTTCTTCAAAAAGTGGTAAAGACGCACCGGGCTCCACATCACCAGGATGAGGTAAGTCACCATAAACTTCATCAGTTGAAATATGATGAAAGCGAAAAGCAGCCTGCGCTTCAGAAGAAAGAGTCGACCAGTAACCCCGGACGGCTTCCAATAACGTGTAAGTACCGACGATATTGGTCTGAATAAATGCTGCCGGCCCGTCGATCGAGCGATCCACATGGCTTTCAGCCGCCAGATGCATCACGATTTGAGGTTGAAAGGCTTCCAACGTCTGCTTCATGGAAGCCGCATCACAAATATCGGCCTTCACAAAACGATATCGTTCTGAATCCTGAATTTCTTTTAAAGACTCCAGATTACCGGCATAAGTCAGTTTATCCAGATTTAACACGTCATGATCTGTATCTTTAATCAGATGCCGAATAACTGCAGAACCAATGAAGCCTGCACCACCAGTGACTAAAATTCGCACAATACACCTTTCATTTTTTCAGACTAAACACGCCCGCCATTACAGGACTGGCCTTTAAGGCCGTACATCTTAACGATTTATCCACGCAAAAGAAAGCGGTGTTCAAAACGACATTTATCCTGACTTGTTGATCTTTAAATCGGACAAATGTTCATAAACAGCACAATAAATAAGCGCCAGATTCCTGACCATTCCCTGCAAATAGATGCCTGAACAGAAACACCTGAAAACTCCGCTTAGTCCTTTTTTCTCCCGGAGGTGACTTACGACCTTCAAATCAGCCTGAAATTCAGAATTTAAGTAGTCCCGATATGTTTTCAGAAATGACTCTGCCTGCGTTGCGGCTAAATTTCTGAATTGAAGAAAACGCTGAATACCCTGTCCGGAGAACAACGCCCTGATATAGATGGCCAGCGTTCTTTTCTGCGCACCCAATACATTATTGTCATGCTGCCTGTAAAACAGAGCCGGTCTCGGATCAAAGTGTATGTGTCCCTGTGTTCTGGCAATCAGCGCCATCCACCAATCATGCATCGCAATGCCTTCGGGAACACCCTGAATGAAGAGACGTTCCAGCAAGCTTTTGTTGACAGCCATCGAGCAACCAACAACAAAATTCTGCAGAAAGAGCGTTTTCCTCTGCATTGAGTCCAAGGCATCCAATCCCTGATATTGCATAAATGAATCGTGCAGTTTCTGCATATGGCAATCGACCACGCATAAATCAGAATGGTACAACTGAGGAACAGAGGTGTCTGCCTGCCGGAAGTAGGCTACTGCCCGCTCAATTTTCTCTTCCATCCAGATATCATCCTGATCACTAAACAGATAAATATCCGCGTCAACCTCTTGTGCAGCCAGCAAAAAAGAATGAATACAACCGACATTATCACCGTAGCTCACTTTCACTCTGGAATCTTTTTCTGCGTAGTCGCTCAGAATATTCCGGGTCTGATCCTTTGAGCCATCATCACGAATAAAAAGCTGAAAGTTCTGATACGACTGGTTGAGAATCGAGTCTATCTGTTCACATAAATAAGTTTCACCATTATATGCCGACATAATTACGGCTACGTTGATCATCTGTTTATTCCTCTGGATTCACAAGTACAGATAGTACAGCGGGGTTCAATTTATAGAAATCCTGAACTGATCTCAATGCAGACAAGTCATAACCTGAACGATATTCAGATCAACCCTTCACAGGAGGTGAAAAACTGTCCGCCCGGATTCGGACATCAGCAATTACAAGCAGATACAGATTCGTTATACTAGATGGCAATACATACATTCAATGAAGGATAAAAACATGATCATTGTAACTGGTGGTGCGGGCATGATCGGCAGTAATATTGTCAAAGCCCTGAATCGTCGTGGCATTGACGATATATTGGTGGTCGATCACCTGAAAGATGGAAAGAAATTTAAGAATCTGGTGGATTTAAATATTGCCGATTACATGGATCGTGATGACTTCTTAACGCAAATTATGGCCGGGGACGACTTCGGACCTATTGAAGCAGTATTTCATGAAGGAGCGTGCTCTGCGACCACTGAGTGGGATGGAAAGTATATGATGCTCAACAATTATGAGTACTCAAAAGAACTCCTCCACTACTGTCTGGACCGGGAAATTCCATTTCTCTATGCCTCTTCCGCGGCAACCTATGGTGAGACAAAAACGTTTGTCGAATCTCCGGAACATGAAGGTGCGCTGAATGTTTACGGCTATTCTAAACAGCTTTTCGACAACTATGTTCGCCGCTTGTGGCAGGATGCTGAAACACACGGTGAGAAACTCTCACAAATCACCGGATTCAGATACTTTAATGTGTACGGTCCAAGAGAAAACCATAAGGGCTCTATGGCTTCAGTTGCCTTCCATCTGAACAACCAGATGAATGCCGGTGACAACCCTAAATTATTTGAAGGCAGCGAGCATTTCATTCGTGACTTCATTTATGTAGGTGATGTCTGTGAAGTCAACCTGTGGTTCCTCGAACATGGTATTTCAGGCATTTTCAATTGTGGTACCGGTCGTGCAGAATCATTTGAAGAAGTGGCGAAAGCAGTGATTCAATATCATGGAAGAGGTCAGATTGAGACCATTCCATTCCCGGAGCATCTCAAAGGTGCCTATCAGGAGTTCACTCAGGCAGACTTAACCAAGCTGCGTCAGGCGGGATGTAATATTCAGTTCAAAACCGTCGCTGAAGGCGTCGCAGAATATTTACAAATCATTAATCAGTAATTCATATTCGGCTCATAACCTGAATCTCATGCTATCCGCCTTATCGTGCGGATAGCATTGCCTGACAATCAGCAAAGAGATGATGTTATGAAAATAGCCATTGCCGGAACCGGCTATGTCGGTTTATCGAATGCCATATTACTGGCGCAAAATCATCAGGTGATCGCTTTAGATATTGTTGAAACCAAAGTTTCTTTAATCAACAGCAAGCAGTCACCCGTTGCTGATGAAGATATAGCCACTTACCTGCAAACCCGGAAACTTGATCTCAAAGCTACGCTCGACCCTGCAGAAGCTTATGATAATGCAGATTTTATCATCGTGGCGACACCCACAGATTACGATCCTGAAACCAACTACTTCAACACTTCATCTGTCGAATCTGTGATTCAGGATATTATCAGATATAATCCACGGGCAACCATTATCATCAAATCTACGGTTCCGGTTGGATTTACTCAGAGAATCAAACAACATACGGGCCACTCTCATCTGATTTTTTCTCCTGAATTTCTGCGCGAAGGCAAAGCCCTTCATGATAACTTGTACCCATCCAGAATTATCGTCGGTGAAGACAGTGACAAAGCCAGAGAATTTGCCAGATTAATGTCCGAAGGTGCTATCAAAACTGATATTCCGGTCCAATTCACCCACGCAACAGAAGCAGAGGCTATCAAACTGTTTTCGAATACATTTTTAGCCATGCGCATCGCTTATTTTAATGAATTAGACAGTTATGCAGAAACGCATCATCTCGATACCCGGCAAATCATTGATGGTGTGTGCTCAGATCCCCGGATCGGCCACCACTACAATAATCCTTCCTTTGGCTACGGTGGGTACTGTTTGCCTAAAGATACCAGGCAATTGCTGGCAAACTATCAAAGCGTACCGAACAATCTGATTAAGGCAATTGTGGAAGCGAACCAGACCCGGAAAAACTTTATTACGGAAAGCATTATGCAGCGAGACCCGCAAGTGGTGGGCATCTATCGCCTTATCATGAAATCGGGGTCAGATAACTTCAGAGAATCTTCGGTCCAGGGCATTATGAGACGTCTGCATGAAAAAGGCGTTAAAGTCATCATTTATGAACCATTATTGTCAGATGAAAGGTTTAATCACTCAACGGTATTAACCGATCTGGAAGTATTCAAAGCTTTATCCGATATCATCATATCCAACCGGATGTCAGCAGATTTAGAAGATGTCGCAGAAAAAATATATACCCGGGATATATTTGGCTCTGACTGAAACCGGTCAATTTTACTTCCGGGGAACACTTCTGGCATAATCCTGTTTTTCTGCACTTGCATACAGATGATATGGCATTATTTCAATCTTCCCCTCGTTCTATCTGCATTTTACGCCTTTCGGCTATTGGTGATGTGTGTAATGCCGTCGCAGCAGTTCAGGCGATTCAACGTTACTGGCCTGAAACCCGCATTACCTGGATCACAGGGAAGCTGGAGGCTCAACTCATTAGCGATCTTCCCGGAATTGAGGTGATTATCTTTGACAAAAAACAGGGCTGGCACGCATACAAACAGGTATGGCAACAGTTAAAAGAACATCGCTTCGATGCCCTGCTCCATATGCAGTATGCCATCCGGGCAAGTATACTCACACTGGGGATTAAAGCCCGATATAAGCTGGGCTTTGATGCAACCCGCAGTCAGGATTTCCAAACACTGTTTACTAACGTCAAAGTACCATCACCGGCTCAGCCTCACGTATTGGATGGGTTTCTCGCTTTCGCTCAACATCTGGGTGTCAAAGATATCTCACCGACTTGGAATATCAGCTATTCAGCGGAAGATAAACAGTGGGCAGAGAAGCATCTGGATTTACATCACAAGAACCTGGTCATTGTTGCCGGTGCGAGCAAGAAGTATAAAAACTGGATACCAGAAGGCTATGCCCGGGTATTGGAACATGCCACTCAATCGGGCTGGAATATCATTTTAGCGGGTTCTCCTTCTGCAACAGAAACTCAGTTAGCGGACGATATTCTCAGAGAAACGACGGCATCTGTGACAAATCTGGTTGGAGAGAGTTCGATCAAGCAAATGCTGGCATTGATTGATCTGGCTGATCTGTTAATTGCACCGGATACAGGGCCAACACATATGGCCAATGCAATGAAGACACCGGTCATCGGCCTTTATGCACATCATAACCCAGCCAGAACCGGCCCCTATCATTATCGTGACTCTGTTATTTCAGTCTATGAAGAAGCTTTAAAAGCCGAGCAAAAAAAAGAAATATCTCAATTAAGCTGGCGCACAAGAGTCAAAGATGAACAGGCGATGAAACGCATTAAAGCGGATGATGTGATTATAATGTTCGAACGTATATCTCAGCAGTTATCCTGAGGCCACAGAATCTCAGACAGTGCGCTGTGGCCTTTATTGTTCACAGAAAATGAAGTTTATTTTTTTAACAATTCACCCGGCTTTTTATGATTCCATTTTCCTTTTGGCTTATCCATATACTGAAAATACTCATTGGTAAAGGTGCCCTGGATACAAACATGATCCCGCGATTTATACAAAACCTCTTGATCTTTCAGTACTTCATTGACAACTAAAGGGCCGGTCACAGCAAAGGCGCTTTGATTTTCCATTGAATCAAAGTGATTTATATTATCCACCACTTTTTCAATAATAGATTTATAAACCGGATTATCCGGAGCAGTTGCGAGGAAAAAGTTCGTAAATTCAGTATTGTTCTTATATTTAATAAATAATGAGTCATTGCTTCCCTGAAGCGTTTTGTTTAGTGGCCAAACTAAAGTTGCGTCGATATCCATGTAGATACCACCATGAAGATAGAGCGTCGTTACGCGCCATAAATCAGCTTGTGCTGCCCCATCATTCAGTTTCATGTAAGCTTGAAACACTTCAGGAGCTGCATTGTCACGCATGAACGCTTCACGCTCTTCAGTACTGACATAGCGGTAATCATAATCAAGAGACATGAGCCGGTTAAACAGATAATTAATATAAACCGGTAAAGTGCAACGATTTGAGTAGTTTGTTTGCCAGATCAATTTTGTAATTTGTTGTTCTTTGTTCTTTTTGATCTTTGCTTTTGAATACTCAGGAATAGTGAAACGAGCCTTCGGAAAAACAAAGTGAAAGAAATAAGACAACAATTTAATCAAATTACCAACCAGACGAATCCCACGGTTTAATACTATTTTAAAAAAGTCACTCATAAATCACCCTTCACTATATCTCCGTCTTTTTCATTGACCGATTCCGTATTTTTCTGCTCAGTACCTGTATTATTTCTCATGGAAAATAAAAGACACCAGAGTGTAAACATAATGATAGTATCAAAACTAAATTCATTACCATACAGCATGCCAATTGACATATAGCCAACTAATAAAACGAGTGCCGATTGAGAAAAAATATGACCTTGTACAGCTGATTGATAAGTTTTAAAAAATAAAAACAACATCATCGAATAAAACATAACAAAATATAGCATGCCTTGTTTACTCAATGTATTCAGCAAAGCATTATGCTGGTCTCTGACCGAAAACTGTCTGTTCGTTATCTCCATCAGGTGTTCATATTTCCCTTCTTGAGTCAGGTAATGAACAAACTCCTGATTGAAACCTTTCTCTCCCATGCCAAAAAGAATTGACTTTGGATGATTAACCAGCTGATGATAAATAAAGATGCTACCTTCTTTATACATGTGCAATCGCCCAATATTAGAATAGTTGGACTCAGTATTAAAAATTGACTCAACCCGATGATCAATAGCCTTAAAAACAGGATTTGGTACGAAATATATCAAACCAGAGCAGATAACAGCAAACAAAATAAAGTGTTTGATTTTGTCTCTTTTCAATAGAAAAAAATAGGCAACCACTGCAATAGTTACAGCAAAGTAAACAACCCGGCCACCACTAAATATCACGGAGGGTATACATACCAGTATTAATGCCAATGCGAGTAGTTTCAGCTTATTATCTTTATGAAATAAAACGGGTATCGCGATACATAAACTAAAAGTCAGTATTTCACGCCACCTGAGAATATCCCAAAAACTGTCAACAAGCGCTTCACTCATTGTAAAATGAGAATGAATGAAAAGATAATAACAATAAAAATTTGCTATAACTAAACCAACAATAAAGCCAGAAAAAAGTATTTTTTGATTCAGTTTATTTTTCAGATAAAAAAGCAACACCGGAATTAAAAAAAGGAAAATAGCCTTTTTTGTATAAAATCCTATATCTGAGTAAACACTCAAGTTAATGAGTTTAGACAGAAAACCAACAACAAAGGTAGCGAATGAGATCAGTGCTATTTTCTTTAACATCTCATCCTGCATAAAGTTTTTAGGCTTGATAAAAATAAATGTAATAAATAGTAATACAGGGAATAAGTACATACCGCCTTTGAAAACACACAAAGACACGCCAAACAATCCCAATATTATCTGGTTTAATCGATCAATTCTTGTTATAGACATCACTTTTCCATAGCTGCTTAACTATAAGGTCTCATTACCTGAAGTTGATATATTCAGCGTCTCATAAGCCTGAATGACTTGCTGTACACTTAATTGATTCAAACAGTTCAAGTGCTCCAATGGGCATTCTCTTTTAAAACAGGGCCGACACGAAATATCCGTATGAACAACACAGCACCGATCAGTCAAGGGTGGCGTATAGCGGGTCGATGTAGAACCATAAATCGCAACAATCCGGACCCCAACCGCAGCCGATATATGCATCAGCCCAGAATCATTACAGAAAACAGTATGGCACATAGCAAGTAAATCAACCACTTCGGACAACGATGTCTGTCCGGCAAGATCAAAGCAATGCTTTCTGGCTTCTTCAGGTAAAGACCGGTAAATAGCCTGAGAGACATTTTGATCTTTCGCCGATCCAAAAATACAAACCTGATGTCCCTGCTCAATCAGATACAATGCAAGTTCAGCATAATACTTTTCAGGCCAGCGCTTAGCGGGGCCAAACTCAGCACCCGGGCACATACCGACCACCTGACCATGTTTTGACAAGCCTAAGCGGGAGCAGACTTCAGCCTGCTGCTCTGAGTCCACAACCAACTTCGGTTTTGGGCAACTTGCCAGTGCGACTTCTTCCAGCATTGTTTCTTTACTGCTGGCTAACGCAACATATCGCTCAACCATATACTGAAACACCTGCTTACGGGGTCTGAGGTCATTCAGTAATCCATAACGGGATTCACCTTTCCACCCCGTCCTGTGTTTAATCCCGGCAAAAAGCGGAATCAAAGCTGATTTCGCTGAATTCGGTAAAACAAAAGCATGAGTAAAGTTTTCCTGAATGAGTTGGCGACCTATTTTCCAGCGCCCCTTTAGATCAAACTTCCCATGTCCAATCGGCATCTCAAGAATCTGATCAACCTCAGGCATTCGTTGTAAAACCGGGTTACACCACTTGGGGGCTAATACAGCAATTGTTGATTCAGGATGACGCTTTTTCAGTTCAATATACAAACTTTGCGACATCACCATATCACCAATCCATGAAGGACCTATGACAAGAATTTTCATATACTTTTATTCAGACAATACGCACATTGATTGCAGATAGTACCATTCGTATGACGCTTGAAAACCATGTTTTAAAATAAATTGTTACAATCATTCAAGTCCGGCAGCCAAAACCACACTGCGACTGACCAAATCAGAATAAAAGTCTATCAACCCCTGAATATGTTTTTCCATTGAGAATTCGTGCACAGCTCTTCGCCGGGCATGACCGGCCAAACAATCAGCTAAGTTCTTCTCCGTCATTAAAGTCATCACTTGATTGGCAATATCTTGCTCATCCCTGGGATTACATAGTAAAGCAGTCTCTGCGAAAATTTCCGGGAAAGCACCTGTATTAGCACCGACGATAGGCTTTTGGGCGGCCATTGCTTCAATCGCAGTTAAGCCAAAAGCTTCATTGGCATAAGGTAAACAAACAACGTCAATCACAGATAAGGCCTGTTGAACATCAGACATGAATCCGGTGAAGATAACCTTATCTTCTAAACGCAGTTCCGTAATAACTTGTTTCAGGCGCTGAAGATAACGCTGATCACATCCCTCATAGGCATGAACTCCCCCCACAATCACTAACAAGGTCCGGGGATACTGTTGTTCGATCAAGCGAAAAGCCCGGACCAGCTCGATATGCCCTTTTCCCTCACAAATCCGGCCAACTGTACCAAGAATCGTGAGAGAATCAGGAATCCCCATATCCCGTTTAATTTCAGCGATGTTTTCTTGCATACCAGATAACACATCCGGAATATCAGTTCCCAGCCAAAGCCTGGACACCTTTTCTTCAGGTACAGGTAATGCGTGGATGTTTCGCCGGTACGTTGAATCACTCACGGACAGGACTAAATCGACCCCACGATAAACCCAGCGATGATACACATCTTTTTTCTCTCGCCGGCTTCCCATGTGTTCGGTAAAAACAACCCGTACAGGGCAAAATAAACGAATCAGCCGCCCGAACACCAAATCACCGGATTTATGACAGTGAATTACGGTTATTTTACGGGCTTTAATCCAACGGACTAAACTGAAAAAATCCCGGGAGAGCAAAGTACTTTTACTCTTGGCTGAAAAAACCGGGATTCCGGACTGCTTCATCTTATGATGAACTTGTGTCTTTTGCAGACAAAGCCCGAAAATCTGATAACCAGCCTGAGACAACCTGCTTCCAACCCGGATAGGGTACATTTCCAGTCCCCCCCATCCTTCTGAAAGGCAAATATGTAAAATAACAGGCGTGGCCATAAAAACTCCGATTCATGTGATATGCTGCACAAAGTGTACTATGAAAACAATCCGGGTATCAAAACCGAAAAGATCAGTGAAGGGTGCTCCCCTCTGTACTAAAATATCTGATTGAGTAATAATAAGTTTTACTAATAAGACAGATGTTAAGAATGTTTAAAAGATATACAACAATGAGAAAAAAACAATCAACACGCCATTCACTGAATATTCAACTCTCTGATTAAGGCCCGATCATGTTTGTCCGCATCGTTTATACATTCGTTCTCTTTCTCCTGTCCCCTTATTTGCTTTACCGCCTGTACAGAAAAAAAACAAATCACCCCAAATTTGGCAGTCGCTGGAAAGAACATTTTGGCTTGACTCCTCCCCTGAAAACAAAAGTATCGCCATTATGGATTCATGCCGTATCCGTCGGTGAAAGTATCCTTGCGGTATCGTTAGTCAAAAAAATTAAGCAAGAGTTCCCCGAACTCCCCATTGTTATCACAACGACAACCAGCACCGGCGCTGCAGAAATTGCCAAATTAGGTGACCTCGCTGAACACCGCTATATGCCAATTGACTTTGGATTTGCTGTCAGAGGTTTTTTAGCTTCTGTTCACCCTAAAGAAATGATGATCATCGAAACAGAATTATGGCCAAATACAATTCACTATGTCAGCCAGGCTGGCATTCCAATTACAATCGTAAATGCAAGGTTATCAGAGAAATCATATAAGAATTATCAAAAGATATATCCAATATTTTGTCAGATGATTCCGGCTTTAACCCGTATACTCTGCCAAACGGCAGCTGACAGAAAACACTTTCTTAAGTTAGGTATTAAGCCAGAAAAAACAGAGATAACTGGCTCTGTGAAATTCGATCTGACAATTCCGGACACCACAGTTTCAGCAGGTAAAAAGTTAAGAGAGAGATTAGGTGAGAGTCGCCCTGTCTGGATTGCAGCCAGTACCCATCAGGGAGAAGAAGAGCAAATTTTACAGGCCCACCAGCTTTTGCTCGAGAAAAAACCAGATAGCCTTCTTATCTTAGTCCCCCGCCACCCGGAACGTTTTAATCTTGTATATGAATTATGCAAATCCCGGAAATTAAAAACGATTCGAAGAACATCTCAAGATAATGTGACAGCCGAACATCAAGTATACTTAGGCGATACAATGGGAGAAATGCTGCTTCTGCTTGGGGCAACAGATATCTGCTTCATGGGGGGAAGCCTGATAGGTGATAAAGTGGGTGGACATAACATATTAGAGCCGGCAGCCCTGGGAGTTCCAACATTGACAGGTCCCAGTTTTTTTAATTTCAAAGAGATCATGGATCAATTTATTAAGAATGAGGCCATCATCATCTGCTCCGAACCGCAAGATATAGCTAAACAAATAATCATGCTATTCGATAACCATCTGCTATATAAAGCACACTCTGAATCAGCACTCCATATACTACAAAAAAACCAGGGTGCACTTAAAAAGACAATTCAATGGATAACAGGTTAAATTATTCTATGAACATATTTCTCGTCACATCTCCTTTTCAATACATATGTGCAAATGAGGCACGGGAAGCTTATCGTACAAAAAATAATTTACTGATTTTGTTTGAGCAAAACAATTTAATTGGTCAAAAGCAAATGTCATCCCTGCTGAATGAACAGGATTGGGATCGGGTGCTGCGTTATCCCAGAAATAAAAGAACTACAATTACTCCGAGAGTCATTCGTGACATAAAAAAATATAGCAAGGGAAACCTTAACAATCTTTTTTACAGTGAGTATTGCTCATGGCGCTCAAAGCTGATCATTCGTAATCTTGCGTTTAAGAAACATATTTTTTTCGATGATGGCACAATGACATTTTTTGATTACTATGATCATATCGAGCCTAAAAGTGTTTTCTATCGTCCCAGATGGATTCAGGATTTTATTCTAAAATTCAGTGGTATTAAACCGATTGGAAAGTTAGGTTTTTTTGAGAATACTGAAATATTCTCTATTTTTCATTTTCCTGATTGTGTAGTGTCTTATAAAGAAAATACCCTCACTTTATTAAAAGAAAGAATCAATTCAAGAAGGCACCAAATGGTGCCTCACAATATATTCATTGGTCAGGGAAGTATTGATGAAAAAGGTCGGATATCGATCGATGAGTATCTGGAAAGCATCAAATCCGCACTCAGTCATTCTGAACAATCATTGATTTATATTCCTCACCGAACAGAGGCAGAACATGTCTCAAAAGAGATAAAAAAGCTGGAAGGTATTATTTACCATCAGCCCCAATTTCCAATCGAAATCGAGCTCATTGAGCATGGTTTTATACCTAATGAAATCATCGGGCTATCGTCAACAGCTCTCTACACCTTATCCAAAATATATCCTGACGCAAAAATCCGGCTCATTGAACACAAATATATGACTTCTTCAAGAGATAACCGGATACAAAGTTATCTGCTTGACTACTTTCATAATCGGTCGCTACCTGAGCTCAGGAAAAGCCAAATCGTACGCTCATAAGTCAATATTTTAACCTGACTGTTGATTTTATAATTACCTGTAAAATTGTGTAAAATATCTTAAGAACAGTCTCACTATTGATTTTTTGAGCATACTTTCTCAAATAGATCCTCCCATTGTGAGCAGACTGCATCTACACTATATTTTTCCATCCCTTTGCGTCCATTTTCTCCAAGTTTTTTACGAAGTTCAGTATCAGACATCAATTTGCTCATACACAAAGAAAACTGTTTTGCATCATTTTCACAAACTAACCCAGCATTCTCCGACTGAATCAGATAATTCACAGCCGAAGTACTTTTTATTCCAACACAGGGGAGCCCAACAGACATCGCTTCAGTCAATACTAATCCCCATCCTTCTTCATGTACTGATGGAAATGCAAATAAATCAGCATCACATAACTCTTTTTCTACTTCAGAAGTTGGGCCATTCAAACTTACCCTATGATCCATATGATTGGAGCTAATAATGGAATGCAATCTATCAATATAATCTTTATGACCACCACCAAATAAAACAACATCCCAATCAGGAAATTGATCTTTAATTAAAGCAAATGACTCTAATAACATATGCTGTTGTTTTTTCTTATCTAAACGGGAATGCATAATAATTTTTTTTCGGGGATAAGAGCTTTTCTGGGTACTATCTGCAAATTGATTTGGTGAATTCACAATATTAGCAATACAAACCACTTCTTTATTAATAAGTTTCTGTAATCTATCCGAAAAATCTGGTGTCAATGCCTGAACGGCATGACAATTTTGAATATTTTTGATATCCGATTTTGTTAAGTTGCTGAAATATACATCGACATCACTATGAGTCATATGGATTACAGGAACGTCTTTTTTCAACCATTTTTTCCCTGCAAAAAAAGAATTAACATCCTGGGCACCATAAGCCAAAATCACATCAGGATCATATTGGTTAATAAACTGAACTACCGGCTTAGCCAACATTTTTGCTTTTTCCTGATGCAAAGGATCAGGAAAATAAGCACTGTACTTTGTTTTTCTCAGTGGACGGGTAATTTCCCGCCATACTTTCTTAAGCTGATGAAAAGGTCCACACGTGGGACTGGATAAATTAACAACCCGGGCATTTCCTTCCGCTTTAAAAAATAACTCTCCAGGACCTGTATCATTGTAAATAGAGGTAATGTCATGCCCTCGTTTAGCAAGCTGGTTCCCCAATTCGATCATTACTTTTTGAGTTCCGCCAGCAAATCCATGCGCATAAGCATGTACCATAACCTGTAAAATTTTCATTATCGTTTGCACTCCATTACAAACTAAACCCATCGTCAACAATAATATTTTGCCCGGTCACATACCTTGACTGTTCAGACAGTAAAAACAGGATAGCCCCTTCTATTTCCTTCACATCAAGCATACCTGCACCATGTGTATTCGACTTATAAGCTTCGAGGAAAGGCTCAGGCTGATGGTCAAAAATACCACCAGGGCTCACACAGTTAATTCTGAACCGGCTGTCATTCACATAAGCAACAGCGTATTTATTTAAATGCAAAATAGCCGACTTGATCGCCGCATACTCAACCGGCATCGTCATGGGCGTGTTGTCATACACATCAAATTTTGGTGCAACGACGCCATAGATCGATGCAATATTAACCAGTGAAAACGGTTGTTGGTGACGTTTAAAAAATGCCGCGCACTGCTGGGTAAATAAAAAAGAACTGCCCAGGTGTAACGTCAGGTTCTCATTAAAACTGTCCTGTGTTACATCAAAGAAATGAGCACCATAGGTTTTATTTCTGGGATAACTGGCGTTAACCGCACCATCGATGTGATCCAAACTTTCAAAAAATGATTTCACATCCGTTTCGTTGGTGACATCTAATGCCGCTGTGACTAACTGTTCAGCGTCAGTCTCTACGCCGACACTGACCAGCCGGTTTGTCATTGCGGTCACATCGATATCGGCAGCAATCACTTTGGCGCCCTGCGCTATCATGGCTGAGACTAAAGATGTCCCCAGTAAACCACCGGCACCCACCACCAGAATTGTTTTATTTTTCAGTTGATTTTCCATTTATTTTTCACTCTGTAATATGGCTTCAGCCAGGTGGAAATCGTAAATATCATCGATATCTACCGCCCGTGATTTTGGCACTTCAATACTGGCTACTTTCCCGGAAAATAACCCATAGTGATTCATCACAAACGCCGGCGTTGTAACATAAACAACCGTTGTGATATCAAAGACCTCCGGAACATCCTGTCTTCGGCAAACCTCATTGTCAGGCTGAATGACCAGCTCCATCAAATCAGATTCATTTGCTTTCACCATATTAAAATAAGGGCTCCGGCTGGATGGCGTGACTGAAATACAAATGTCCGCATCCTGAGACTGAAGTTTTTCGATCGCATGTTCAACATCATCGACACTACGCAGCGGGCTGGTTGCCGGAAGGCTGACAAACCCATCAAACTCACCGTAGTGCTGTGAAGCCCATTCAACCGCATGTCGCCATGATAACCACTCCGGACTCTGATCTGTGGCCAGTTCAACAGGGCGATCAATCACAATAGCACCCGCATTTTTTGCAACCGCTGCTATCTCTTTGTCATCCGTAGAAACAAAAACCCGTGCTACCGAAGGTGCAGCCTGAGCCGTATCAATGGAATACTCAAGCAGAGGTTTACCCGCTAATGGCTTAATATTTTTACCCGGCAGACCTTTAGAGCCCCCTCTGGCAAAAATGAAAGCAAAATACTTCATATCATCTCCGTGACAGCCGCTCTTCTTAAATACTACTCATAACTTAAATATCAATCTGCGACTTGCTTAATTTGTTCAATCAACCTGACTGTTTTCACTGCGTCTTCAACACTGGCCAGGTTTTCCGGTTCAGTTTGCGGGTCTGTGATCTGCTGAATAAATGCTTTCAGCATATTCAGATACATCAGATTTTTATCCCATTCAGGCTCACTGTAGATTATCTCACACCCGCCATCTGCTGAACTCAGCGTCACTTCATTGCGAATCAAATCCCAGTCCAAAGCCCCCTGACTGCCTGTTATCCTGCACTTTCGCCGCGCTTTTCTCTGCAAAAAATCCAAATGAATATTGACTACAGCCTGATGTTGCGTCATTGAAATAATATCGGCAGAGTCTTCAACACTCAGACTTAATTCGTCAGAAGAGCGTAATATTGCATGCCGGACATCAAGCGCTCCAAGCAGCCACTGGCAATAATCCAGCTCATGGCTCAACTCCAGTAAAGCACCGCCGCCTAAATGCGCATTTGCAGAAACACTCTCCCGAAAGTCTTTTGCCGGACGCCAGTCAGGTAAGTACTGGCCGGTTTCAATAAATACGTTATACAAATGACCGATAGTCCCGGATCGCAATAGTTCTCTGATCCGTCGAGAAGAAGGCAGATAACGTAAACAGTAACCCACGCCAGCCGGGGTCTGATATTGATTCACCGCATCGGCAATGGCCTGCGCATCTTCCGAGCTTGCGGCAATCGGTTTTTCAATCAACACCGGAATACCGGCCTTGATGAAAGGAATAGCGTGGCGGGCATGAAAAGGGGCCGGAGAGGCAACAATAACCAGCTGCACGCCGGCATCAATCAGCATTTGAACGTCAGAAACTACCTGATCACAGTTTTCAACAGACTCATCAGGAATGCGTCCGCTGGCAGACATCGCATACAGCGTTGAATCAGGATATAAGCACTTCAGATTACGACGATGCCGGATAGCAATATTGCCCAGCCCAATAACCGCGACACGTTCCATAAATCAATTCAACCCCAATGTATAAATATCCATTTGTGCCCGGTTAAAATCATCCATACGGCCTATATCAAGCCAGTATTCATGAACAGGAAACATCAATACACTGTCATTTTTTTGCATATGCTGTTCAAGAAGTGTTGGCATGTCTATCCGGAAATTCTCCGGAACTGACTGGAAGATTTTTGGGGACACGACATAAATACCAGCATTCACGAAAAACCGCTGAACCGGTTTCTCAATCATACTGGTAATTTTATGGCCTTCGCCATTAATCACACCATAAGGGATCTGATAATCATATTCCCGGACACAAATCGTTGCATCAGCCTGATTGTCGGTATGAAACTCCAGCAATCGCTGAAAATCGACTTTCGTCAGCACATCGCCATTAATCATAATCAGCGGTAAATCATTGGGTAAGTCATTGGGCAATAATCCAAGTGCACCTCCGGTACCCAAAGGCGATTCTTCATGCACATAAGTAATGTTAACACCCAGTGAAGAACCATCCCCAAAGTGATTCCGGATTTGCTCAGGCATATAGTGGGTGGAAATATAGAAATTGCTAAAACCTGCTTTCATAAAACTTCTGATCAGGATTTCCAGAATAGGCTTATCACCCACTTTCAGCATCGGTTTGGGGCAGTTATCCGTTAAAGGTCGTAAACGCGTGCCAAACCCACCCGCCATAATGAAAACCGGATTCTGGTACTCAGGCTGGTTTAATGCACTATGTAAGGTTTCCAGTCCCACAATCATCCCGGTATCATCCAGCAAGGGGACAGAGAGAATTCCCTTCTGCTCCATTAACGCCACCAGCGCTTTACGGGACGTATCTTTGCGGGCAGTCACAGGAGAAGTATTCATGACACCAGAGACGACATCATCCAAAGAAAGATCACTTAATAAACCCCGGCGTATATCACCGTCGGTCACCACACCAATCAAATGCTGTTCCTGATCGACAACTAAGACAACACGTAAAGCTTCTCTGTTTATTATCTCCAATGCATCCCGGATTGTATTATCGGGTTTAATCAGTACATTGTTCCAACAATAGCTCATGGCATCCCTTTTACTGTATATGTTTGATGATACTTCGGGCCGGGTAGACAATCTCTTCTTCTGATAATGACTCAGTCAATATCGCACCCGCACCAACCACTGCTTTTTGCTTCAGATGAAGGTTTTGAATGACCCGCGCACCCGCACCAACGAAAACGTCATCCTCTGTTTCTACCTGACCACAAATGACGGCACCTGGCGCGATATGATTGTAATCACCAATGCTGCAATCATGCTCAACAATAGCCCCCGTATTAATGACTGTATGTTGCCCGATGACAGCCCCGGCCTGAATGATGGCTCCGGGAAATACCTGCGCCCCTTCTGAGACTGAAGCATAAGGTGAAACGACCGCTTCGCTGGCAATCACAGTCTCAAAACGGTACCCCAAAGATAAATAATATTGATTCAGTCGTTTCTTTAAATCTGAGCCGGGCAACACGCCGATCCCATTGACCAAAAGCACCTGTTCTGGCTGAAACTGAAGAATATCATCGTCTTGCTGAGCATGTTGAATTCCATCAAAAACTGACCGCTCAATCACTTCATCCGGAGAAATAACAGCTAAAATTTGTCGTTTCTGCCGCAGTAAGATATCCGCTAAAACCGAAGCATGACCGCCGCCGCCAATCAGAACTAATGGTAATTCATCTCTATGATTCAACAATCAGCTCTCCCGGTAAATAATCCTGACCGGCAGCTGAACCCAGCAGCTCCCAGTACCGATAGGGGGAAATCCCCGTACCCGGCCTTTTTATCACCAGGTTTGACTCATCAAAAATTTCCCCGGCTTTGATCGTCCGGGAAGCGACTAAACTTTTGCGGGCGACCGGTTTGTTATTGACCTCAGAAATCGTCGGAGCTTTCACAGAGCGCCCTAAAGCCACTTCGACCTGCCGGATAGAGGAAACCATTTCCGCAAGTTCTCCAGGTTCAAGTGAAGCCTTATGATCCGGGCCTTCCATCATTTTATCTAAGGTAAAATGCTTCTCTATCACAACAGCGCCGCGGGCAACGGCAGCGACAGGGATCGCAATACCCTGACTGTGATCTGAATAACCTGCGGGTAATTCAAATGCCTGAGCAAGCGTATCCATTGCCTTCAGATTAATCTCTTCCATTGGCGCGGGATATTCCGTCGTACAGTGCAAAATAGTCACTTTGTCTTTTAATGCTGCTTGTCCGGTTTCAGACGCATAAGCCTGCTGAAACGCTTCCTGAGAAGGTTCATCCTGATCAGTACAGGTATAACCAAACGCAATCACACCCAATGCCATCTCAATTTCTGCTAGTGTGGCCATACCGGTTGAAATAATTAAGTCACATCCCGTCCGGGCATGTTGTAAAACCAGCGGTGCATTGGTCAATTCTCCGGATGGCAGTTTCAAACGCTTCAGCCCCAGCTCATTGACCAGAAAGTCCAGACTTTCTGAATCAAAGGCAGTTGAAAGAAATTCAATCCCCAACTCATCACAGTATTGGACCAGTTTAAAATGAGTTTTATAAGACAACTCTAAACGGCTCAGCATCGCCAGCTGAGACTCCTGCTTTTGGGTGTTTTCGATCTGGTAATCCGCCTGACGTGCCTGCTCCGTGACCAGATTTTTCGCCTTAAATGTCTGAAATTTAACAATATCAGCACCGGCATCACTGGCGGCTTTGACTAACTCAAACGCCAGCGCTTCCTGGCCATTATGATTTACCCCAGCTTCTGCAATAATCAGCGTCATGATAATCTCACTTCCCGGTTTCAAAGGACACATCAAAGAAAGTTTTACATTTCTCAAATGATATGGACTTAATCATTTCAATCACTTGGGCGCTAGTATTCCCTTTCCCATAAGGATTTTCAATCTCAGCTGAAGATTCTTTGTAAGCATGAGTAATCGCTGTTTGAATCGCACGATGAATGGATACTTCATCCGCAGCGGTATGAATCACACTGTCTGCCGCTAAGCGTCCTTTCTGACGAACACCAATATCAACCGTGGGCACCCCAAATGACGGCACTTCAATAATGCCACTGGAGGAATTACCAATGACTGCACTGGCATATTTGACAGCACTCAGATACCGCATTTGACCCAGAGAGGGAATCGCTAACACCCGTTCAGGCTGCCGCGCAGCATACTGTTCAAGCAAAGGAATAATACGACGTCCGCCATCGTCAGCATTCGGATACGTCAGAATAATCTGGTGTTCCGGATATTGGTCCAGCGCTTTGAGCAACGCTTCAAAACTTGCTTCAGGTGCTTCCTCACCCAAAGTCACGGGATGATATGTCACGATAAAATATGGCTTTTCCAACGAAAAATTTAAATTTTCCGCCAGCTCATTCTTCGTCATCAGGGTTGCACGTTTTAAATGATCCAAACCAATGGCACCAACATTACGCACACGTTCAGGTGACTCTCCCAGCTGAATCACCCGTTGCCGGTACTCTTCGGTCGAAGTCGCATGCAAATAGCTGAATTTTGTAATCGCATGGCGAATGGCATCATCATAAGCGCCTTCAGTAATTTCTCCGCCATGAAGGTGCAGAATCGGGATCCGCATAATCGCTGCTGTCTGCGCAGCAGCCAGTGCTTCAAAACGGTCTCCCAATATCACCAGCAAATCCGGTTGAAGCCGGTTTAATGCATCAGCGAACCCTAATACGCCGAGCCCCATACTTTTCGCAACACCAACCGCTGTATCAGAAGAAAGTAAGATTTCAATTTTTTCATCAATATGAAATCCATCTTTCTCAATTTGCTGGTAAGTTTCACCAAATTCCGGAGACAGATGCATCCCGGAGACCAGAAGTTGCAACACTAAATCCGGATCAGCCTCAATATCTTTGAGTAGCCAGTAAAGTAAACCGTACTCGGCTCGCGTGCCGGTAAACACTGCAACTTTCTTTTTTTCTGCTGTCACAAGACAGTCCTCTTCCTGTTTGTTCTGTTTTCCGGTTTAAACACGAAAAATGTCAGCGGGCGAACTGGGTAAATTAATTAAATGCGCCTCAATAAACTCAGAATAAGCCAACGATCCCCGAAGAGCTTGTTCAAACATCGGCAAACGGTGCATCAGTTGCCAGATCGGGCGAGTCATTACCCCGGCATCGTTGGTTTCTTTGAGCATCGTATCCCGCGCAGATTTATCAGGACAAATCACTGCATTCAGCCAATAGTTCGATTGTGCGTATTCGGGTTCAGCCACAAAAGCATAATCAGAACCAGCGAAGAAATCCTGATACAAACCAGCCAAATAACGCTTTTGCTGTAAATAAGTCTCAATCACTTCCATTTGCGCACAACCCAGTGCCGCATTCAGGTTAGGCATCCGGTAGTTAAAGCCCGGCTCATCATGGTAAAACTCATAAGGGTGTGGTTTTTTGGCTGTCGTTGTGACATGTTTTACATGTTGACCTGACGCCTGAGTTTTACACAGTACCATGCCACCACCACCGGTGGTAATAATCTTGTTCCCGTTAAAACTCAATGCGCTGAAATCACCGATAGTTCCCGTATGTTGCCCCTTATAAAAGGATCCCAGACTTTCTGCAGCATCCTCGACAAGCACCAACTTCCACCGCAGACAAACAGCCATCAGCTCATCTAATTCTGCCGGATGACCAAAAGTATGCATGGGCACAACCGCTTTGATTTTCTGACCGGTCTGCCGATGAACACAACCGAAGTCATTCAGTTCAGCATATTCAGTCAAATAAGCATCAACGGCTTTCGGACATAAACTCAGGCTCACCGGAGACACATCAACAAAAACCGGATCAGCCCCCATGTGATAAAGCGCGTTACAGGTTGCAACAAAAGTTAAAGCCTGGGTGATCACCAGATCTCCGCGCTCAACACCTGCCATATATAAAGCTGTATGTAACGCCGCCGTGCCGTTCACCGTTGCAACCGCACGCGGACTCCCGGTAAAAGCTTCGATTTGACGCTCAAAGTCGTCAACAAATTTTCCGACACTGGAAACAAAAGTGCTCTCAATCGTCTCCGTCACATATTTCTTTTCGTTACCATCGAACGTCGGCGCATGTAACGGAATGAATTCGCTGGACTGGTAAGTATCACGAATAAACTCAACAAGAGAAAAAGGTTTCATGAAAAACACCCTGATTACATTTTACTATCTAAATATTTGCCCGTTTCCTGATGCCCGAAGTCAGGAATCATTCTGAAGAATAAAGCAACAATTTGTTCTTTCGACCATAGCCCTGACTGCTTCATCTCCGTAATTTCCTGTTCAAATAAACTCAGCAGCGCCTGATCGTATACTGGTTCATTCTGAATGACCCCAAGATTGTCAAAACGAGACATATCAAGGGTTTCTTTCTCGGTAAAAAACTCTTCAAAATCCTTTTCTCCCGTCGTATCACTTGAAGTGAACAAACACGGCCACTGATTCTCAGGCAGTGTCGTGACCGACTGACGGGCTTCCTCTTCACTTTGGCACAAGTATGGCGTGTATCCCCGCTGTTTCAGATACTTCACTGCGATATCGGCAAAACTGATTAGATGAAGTGATTCACTGAGCTTAGGGAAGAAAATATCGCGGTTTTCACCAAAGATACATGACATTAAACACAATTCACCAGATTCCTGAGGGGTCACGAAATACCGTCGAATATCATTCGGTGCGACGATCGGCTGATGCTTTTGAATTCGCTGATTAAACCCATGGAGCAGAGAACCATCCGAGAAAGCAACATTGGCAAAACGTGCAGTTGAGATCTGAATGTCTTTACTGCGACGCATCAAAAACATTTCCATAATCCGCTTGGACGCCCCCATCATATTGACCGGATTCGCGGCTTTATCTGTCGACACGCAGAAGTATTTTTTTACCCCGGCATCAATTGACTGGCGGATTGTTTTATCGGTATTGAATATATTGACATCAATCATCCGCATTAACGTAAACGGATCTTTCTCACTACGGACATGCTTTAGTGCAGACAGATTCAACACATAGTCATACTGGCCATCAGATTTGATGAAAGCATCATACTCAAGTGAACCAATATCCAAGGCGAATGTTTGAAAATCCCCATCAATGTAGCCAAAGGAACTGCGGATATCCCGCACCAGCTCCACCATATTATTTTCGCTGATGTCCACGACATGAAGCTTTTGCGGCTTGCGTTTAAAAATCTCTTTAGTGACCGCCTGGCCAATGGACCCGGCACCGCCAAGTACCAGAAAGCGGGATTGGGAGACTATGTCTGAAAGCTCAGCTTCATGACTATGGATGTCCTGAGTGAAGAGTGCATCGGTTCGGCCGATGAGAGGGAGAATAGGATTCATAACAAACAATGAGTTGTGACTGATAAAAAGATATTAAACCAAGTACCCACCATATCAAAGTCATCCATAGTAAATATTAATGTCTAAAGTAATAACGCACGAGATAAACAACCATATACATAAGAAATTAAATGTATATAATGAATTTAATTTTATACTTTGACGCAAATACTCATGAATATTAACCCTCTGAAAATATTAAAACACCGAAAACAAGAAAAACGTCGTCAAGAGAGACAGTCAGAGCAACAACGGGTGATGAAGGATGTTTTTCATGACAATTTCACCGTGTTGAACGGCCCTTTTCAAGGGATGAAATACATCCCGGATTCATACGGTAGCGCTTTACTGCCAAAGCTGATTGGATCGTATGAAGAACCGATTCAAGCATGGATTGATACATTAATTGACCAGAAGAAGTACCAGCTGATTTTAGATATTGGGTGTGCTGAAGGTTACTACGCATGCGGATTTGCTTATTCGTTACCCGATGTTGAAATCCGGGCATATGATGTCAGCCCAACGGCCCATACTATGGTGAAACAACTGGCAGAAATGAACCAGCTCAAAAATATCAGTATTCACGGTCTTTGTTCTCACGAAGAACTCAACCGGTACACAAACCAACAAACTTTAGTTTTCTGTGATATTGAAGGAGCAGAAAATGAATTACTGATGCCGGAACAAGTTCCAAATTTAAAGTATGCCGATTTAATTATTGAGTCCCATGACTGCATCATACCTGGTATAACCGAGAAATTGATTTCCCGCTTCAAACCTACACATCATATCAAGCTCGTCATAGATTATCCAAACAGGGTCAATGAATACAAAATCCCGGTAACACCAACAGCAGAAGAATTAAAATTTATTTTTGATGAACGTCGCGCGAAATACATGAGATTCTTATATCTTCAGTCTAAGGACTTTCAAACCTGTTCATAACCAGATGATAACAGACCAAAACTATAGCTTTGCCAGTGTATATTGCACTTGGCAAGCTCCTTCTCAAACGATCGCTTCAGCCGGGAAAGGTTCTCTTGCTGCCAACCTTTTCCTGTATCCACAAAACACTTATCAAAATCGATAATCCAGACACGCTTCTGCCCATCAATCAGGATATTATGAATATTCAAATCGGTATGATTCACCCCGGCAGCATGCATTTTCGCAATCTCCCGGCCAATCTTCTGGTACAGTTCACTTTCTAATGGCCGCTGCTTTAAAATCGCCACTAAATCCTGCGCATTTTCAACCCGTTCACTGAGTAAATCGGCCTGATAACAAACTCTTTTTTTTGTCACACGGGCAGCGATCGGACGAGGCACATTGACACCTGCATCCTTCAAGTGATGCAGCAGATGAAACTCTGCAACACTGCGGCTTTTTTCCCAGCCCGAGAACCAATAGTGATCTTTCACCAGCTTTCCAAATAACCCGCCGCGGCGGTAATGACGCAACGCAGCCTGAATATTATCTAACTGAATGAACCAGGTCGTTCCCCGACCCTGCGCACTACCAATCACTTGCTGCTGTGCCTGCCAGTATTCCGGAACAAAGACATCTGCACAAGCATTTGCCAACAGTTCACTGTCATAGATGATCAATTCATGTTGTGACTGAAGTTTTTTTATCAAGATACAATTACCAATAGTGATGAATGAGAATATACAGCCAGGTAAAACCGGCAAAGCTTAATGCAACAAACACGGCGGCAGAGCCAATATCCTTCGCCCTGCCACTCAATTCATGACGTTCAGGTCCAACGCGATCAACAACAGCTTCAATCGCTGAGTTTAGCAACTCAACAATAATCACCAGTACCACAGTTCCCAGCATTGCAATCCGTTCAAGCATGGCCAGATCAAGCCAAAAAACCAACACCATGGCAATCATAAGCAATATACATTCCTGACGGATGGCTGCTTCATATTTAAAAGCTGCCCGCAATCCCTGAATTGAATAAACTGTCGCTTTAATCACACGCTTTACCCCGGTAGATCCGGGCTTCCCCTGGCGAGATTCGGTCATGATATTTTACTTTCCGTAAATAAGATGAAAGACACTGGTTACTCTATACCCAGCCAGAACGATACAGTTTGATTCTGGCTGAATGGGTATAGTTATTTTACATTTATACCGACTATCTGCATAATTTAGCCTTATTTTTTTGAGTTTATCTATAGTTAACTCATGAATATACCCAAGTGACCTCAAACCTATCAGAGAAAACCGAGTATGACAGAGCATAAACCAAGTCTGGCAGTCGCATTAATTGTAAAAAATGAAGCTAAAAACCTTGATGCCTGTTTAAAGACGGTTGAAGGTTGGGTCGATGAAATTGTCATTCTGGATTCAGGAAGCTCTGATAACACTGAAGAAATTGCCCGCCGCTATACAAACAAGTTTTATGTGAATAAAAACTGGCCAGGGTTCGGCCCACAAAGACAACTGGCTCAAAGTTATGTGGAATCAGACTTTATCCTGTGGCTTGATGCCGATGAACGGGTCACACCGGCGTTAAAACAAAGCATTGAGCAGGCTGTTTGTCAGAATAAACCAGATATAGCCTACAGTATTTGCCGGCTCAGCTGGGTTTTCGGCCGCTATATTCGTCACTGTGGCTGGTATCCGGATCGGGTGATTCGTTTATATCCAACTCAGCTTACCCAATATAATGATGCGCTGGTTCATGAAAAAGTTGAAATCACTCCGGGCGTTCAGGTCGAACCACTACAAGGTGATGCCATTCACTACACCTATAACGACCTGAACCATTATCTGGTGAAGTCTGCAGGATATGCACAGGCCTGGGCTGAGCAGCGTGAGCAGCGCGGAAAGAAAAGCAGCCTGTCGCAGGGACTCCTCCACGCCTTCAGCTGCTTCACAAAAATGTATATTTTTAAAGCCGGGTTCTTAGATGGTAAACAGGGTTTCTTGCTGTCAGCATTATCGGCACACTCAACCTTTGTCAAATATGCCGACTTATGGATCAGGACAAGTACGACGCAATCCAGGGATTAAGCGTTTCCAGGACCTCATCCGGGTCAATCCGGCTCATATCTTCCTGCTGAGACTTCTCATCAGCCGGTGGCGGGGCAAACGCAATATGCCGCCCGTCGCTGTTCAGAGGACGCCAGCGAAGCGGTGTTGCGGAACGTTTCGCAGGAAAGAACCCCACGGTCGGTACATCAAGAGCAGCGGCAATATGCAGCGGACCGGTTGATCCCGCCATAAACACATCAGCACATGCAATAGAACGGGAAAAATCCACTAAACCATCATTTTTGTCGTATACAAATGCATTGACACCCGATTCAGCTAATAACGATTTCAATTCTCGGGCTTTTTCTTCTTCACCGGGTCCAGCCGTTAAAACCACTTCCTTATCCGTCGTCATACCACGAATAATATGCGCATACTGCTGTAACGATAAATTATTGGCTGAGCCACCGCTTCCGGCATGAACAAACAACCAGCGCTTCGTCAGGCTCAAACCGGACTCACCCGCAAACTGGATCCGTTGCTTCGCCACATCGACCGGATTAAATCTCAGATACGGTGTGGTTGGCTCAACCACAGCCGCGCCGATATCGGCTAAAAATGCCCGGATCAAATCAAGGTTGTACTCATATTCAGGCTTCAGGGAAAGAGAACGTTTCTGCTTTATCCGGTGATTATAAAAAACCTGAGCAACTTTAGTGGCTGGCGCTAACCGGTAGGGAATACCCGCTTTCCAGACCAGCAATGCATTATATGTGGTTGAAAACAGATTAACCGATGCATCGAACTGATGCTGTTTGATTTGAGAGATGAGCGCTTGCTTTTCACGTTTATCAGCACGTTTTCCCGGATCAATCAGTACATGATCAATCCACGGGCACAGATGTGCTAAAGCAGCCGTATATTCAGGAACAAGAGCGGATATATGACAGTCTGGCAAAGAAGACTTCAACATAGCAAAAGCAGGCCATGCCAGCATAAAGTCACCAATTTTGTCATTACGAATGACAAGTATCTTTTTCATAAAGTAATCTTCGGAGTTTTGACAGCGGCTTTATCATACCGGCTTCAACCCGCAGTTGTGAATCTTTTTGAAATATACCCATCCTGCTTATCTGGTAAGGAGCATTACACCCATATATGGGTATAGATAATTATAAATATTGGTATTAAGATTAAATGCCTGTAAAACAAGAAAGAGACCATATCCGGTGACGAAACAACGCCTGTCAAGAGTCATTTACCCGGGAACATTCGATCCGCTGACCAACGGACACCTTGATATAATCAGCCGGGCTGCAACAATGTTCGATGAAGTCATCATCGCAGTTGCGGCCAGTCCCAGTAAAAATACCATGTTTACATTAGAGGAAAGGGTCAAATTTGCCCGGGACGTGACCCGTCATCTGGATAATGTTTCTGCCAAAGGGTTTTCAGGCCTGATGGTTGAATTTGCCAAAACGGAGAAAGCAAATGTGCTCATTCGTGGTTTAAGAACAACAACCGACTTTGAGTATGAATTCGGCCTGACCAATATGTACCGGCGTTTGATGCCCGATCTGGAAAGTGTGTTCCTGACCCCGGCAGAAGAGTACGCCTTTCTGTCTTCAACGATTGTCCGCGAAGTTGCCATTCATGGCGGTGACGTTGAGCAATTCGTACCGCCGATCGTGGCAAAAGCGCTGAAACTGAAAAAAAACGTCTAGAGGCCATTCATCAGAACGGCTCAGGACTGACATACAGAGCAAAAGAAGGTATTCCGCTGACCAATCTTTTGCTCCTGTATCAGCCCCCCGCAGACCGGGCACGGTTCACCTGCTTTTCCGTACACCTGTAATTCCTGAGCAAAATACCCCGGCTTTCCGTCCGCTTGTGAAAAATCCTTCAATGTCGTTCCACCCTGCTGTATAGAACGGGTCAGTACCCGCTTGATGGCCTCAACCAACTTGTCCCACTCTTCCTGCGTCAGGGTTGAAGATGGCCGGGAGGGTATAATCCCCGCCATAAACAAAGATTCACTGGCATAGATGTTTCCGACACCAACCACAATCTTATTATCCATGATGAACTGTTTGACTGCGACACGCTTGCCCACCGCTTTTCCAGCGATATATCCGGGCGAGAAATCTTCTTCAAGTGGTTCAGGGCCAAGATGCTGTAAGACGGAATGAACCTGTCCGGTTTCACACCATAGCCAGGCTCCAAACCGACGGGGATCGTTATAGCGCAACACTTTGCCATTGCATAAAAAAAGATCCACATGATCATGTTTTTCAGGAGGAGATGCTTGTTCGAGTATCCTCAGCGAGCCGGACATACCAAGATGAATCAGAACAACGCCGCAATCCGTTTCCAGCAATAAATACTTGGCACGACGACTAATTTTCCGGATCACCTGACCTTCAATCTTTTTCAGTTCAAACGGGATATCCCAGCGTAACTTCGGTGTTCTCACCGCGATTGATTTTACTTTTTCACCGACAAGATGAGGGCTGATTCCCATCCTGCTGACTTCAACTTCCGGTAACTCTGGCATTTGATTTACTTCTCTGTGTTTTTTTCCTCATACTGAGGGAATAAATAATCAGACGCAACACTGACGGCAATCCACTGATCCTGCCAGTTTTTCAGTAACCAGAATTTTGGCAAACGATAAAAAGTCACCCGTTGCGGTTCTTCCTGCTCTTCATACCAGATTTCAACTGTCTCAGGCTTTTGCAGGCTCGATGCTAATGATTGATAAGTTTTGCTGTCAACAGCTGTTCCTGCCAGCTTCTGCCAGCGTTGAATCAACTCTGTCGGAGATACAGGGAAGGAAACATTTGAAACCCAGTGACTATTTTCACGGCTCAGAGACCAGTTTTCGGTGTTCACTGTGGTCACTGTATATCCGGGATGAAAAAGAACCGGATATCCTTCATTTTCAGGAGGAATCAGATAAGACTTGATTGCTGTGGGCAGGTTCAGGATGACAATAAATCCAATCACTAAGAGAATCAGAATATTATTCCAGCGACGTCCTCTGTATTTCATCATATCCCCCTGAGATCAAAACAGACTATTGCACATGGTTTTCTATATTCAGACCAGAGAAGAAGTGAGTTGAGCGTCTGAATATCAGTTGATACTAAATCTAACCCAATAAAAAACCCAGCATAAAGCCGGGTTTTTTACTTCTGTCACAAAGAATAAAAATTAATTACTTAATTTTAGCTTCTTTGTAGATAACGTGCTGGCGAACAACTGGATCATATTTTTTGATCTCAAATTTACCAGGCATGTTACGCTTGTTTTTATCTGTAGTGTAAAAATGACCAGTACCTGCAGAAGATACCAGACGAATTTTTTCACGAATGCCTTTAGCCATTGTCTAATTCCTCTTAAACGCTTTCGCCACGTGCACGGATATCAGAAAGAACGGCATCAATACCTTTCTTATCGATAATACGCATACCCTTAGGAGTCAGGCGTAATTTAACAAAACGTTTTTCGCTCTCTACCCAGAAACGATGAGTTTGTAGGTTCGGCAGAAAACGGCGCTTAGTAGCATTTCGTGCGTGTGAACGGTTGTTACCCGTTACAGGACGCTTACCAGTTACTTGGCATACTCGGGACATGAATGTCTTCTCCAAATCGTTTCAGCTCGATGTCAACCTTGCTGGCCGAACCTCTCTTCTTCAATGAAAATGAGACTTGAGGTTTAAAACCGCTATGGAAAATCCATACAAGGCTATCAAAGGTCGCGCATTATACTAACTTGACGAGCATTGCTCAAGACCCGAACAGATCCTTTTTACAGATCTTCTGATCTTTTTTAATCGCCGAGCTGATAAGGTTGAATAATTTAGTGGCGGAATGATAGCAGAAATTACTCATCTCACAACAAAAAACTCATCATATCCAACCACGCTCCGCAAAAGAAACGACTTCTCCGTCTCCGACAACAAAATGATCCAGTACCCGAATGTCTACCAGATTCAACGCATCGATAATTCGTCGCGTAATATGGCGGTCGGATTGACTGGGCTCCGCAACACCTGAAGGATGGTTGTGGGCCAGAATCAGCGCAGCCGCATTATGTTGCAAAGCCCGGCTTACAATCTCCCGTGGATAAACACTGGCCGTATTAATGGTTCCTTCAAATAACAGCGCTTCATTAATCACCCGGTGCTGATTATCCAGAAACAGCACATAAAACCCTTCCCGGCTTCTGTCTCTGAGTAAACCAGACAAATACAATTTCGTCATTTGCGGGCTTGTCAGTGCATCTCCACGTTGTAATGTTTCAGATAAGTAACGCTGCATCATTTCCAGAACTGCCTGCAGCTGAATATATTTCACTTCACCCAGGCCTTTACGGCGACAAAATTCATTCTTTGTCGCTGACAACAACGCCCTGAGTGAACCGAAATCAGACAGCAATGCATCCGACAGCGTCAACACATCAGTATCGCGGGTTCCTGTGCGAAGAAAAATAGCCAGTAATTCAGCATCGGTTAATGCCTGAGGGCCTCGGGTCAGTAATTTTTCCCGCGGCTTTGATTCATTGGGTAGATATTTGAAACTCACGAATGGCTCCTTACCGGCCTTCCAGCACTCTGGTAGCCGCTAAAATAAGCCATAAAAACCGAAAGATGGCCCGGAATGCAATCCTGCTCAGAGCCATCTTCAGTACACTTCAGCCTCTGATGTAACAACGATGTTGGTTAAGTTCTGAAATGTCCGACCAGGTCCCCCATTTTCTGGCCCGACAAATTCAGGCGGGAACTAATCGACTTTGAATGTTCCAGGTTATCACTCAGTTCATTGACGATTTGCTGAATCGTCACCAGATTCCGGTTGATATCTTCTGCTACGGCGCTTTGTTGCTCTGCTGCAGATGCAGTCTGAATCCCCATATCGTGAATCGTGCCAATCGCTTCCGTAATCCCGCTCAGACTTTGCTGAATCTGGGCAGAATCAGCCTCAGTTTTTTCGCCCTGCTCCCGGCTGACAGCCATGCTGTCAACAGCACGGTTGACCCCCTGATGCAGCGAATTCAGCATATCGCCAATTTCCTGCGTGCTCTGCTGAGTCCGGCTGGCCAGCAGGCGGACTTCATCAGCCACAACAGCAAAACCGCGTCCCTGTTCGCCTGCCCGCGCCGCTTCGATTGCTGCGTTCAATGCCAAAAGATTGGTCTGCTCTGCAATTTCACCAATCACGTCCAAAACCTTGGTAATTTGTCCGGTCTGGTTACTCAAATCAAGAATTGCGTCTGACGTATCATTCACTTCTTTCACCAAAATGCCAATCCCTTCAATCGCCTGGTTCACTTCCGTCTGTGCATCAGCAATTTGCGTATTGGCAGATTCAATGGCATGCGCAGTGGAATTGGTATTATTGGCGACCTCACGGGCCGTTGCACTCATCTCTGTTACCGCAGTCACCACTTTCTCAGTTTCCCGGCAATGACTATGCATCTGATGATTCGAACGGGATGTCTGCTGATCCAAGTCATAAGAAGCGGTTTCAATTTCTTTTTCAGCTTCCCTGATATCGTTGATCAAAGGATGAAGCTTATCCATGAACTGGTTAAAAGCCAGAGCCAGCTGACCGACTTCATCCCTGCTCTCAACTTTCAGTCTCGCCGTTAAATCTCCGCCACCAGCTGCGACATCCTGTAAAGAAAGAACCGCATGCTGTAACGGCCGGACACCCTTGGAAACAAGAATACTGACGATGATGATCGTCAGTACCAACCCAAGTAATGATAGCCCCATCACCGACCAGGTCTGATCATAAATATGTCGTTCCCGTTCGGCTTTATGCTTTGCGAGCTGGGAATCGATATCATCAATATAAATTCCGGTTCCCAGCACCCAGTCCCATTTGGATAAATATTCGGCGTAACCCAGTTTGGGAGCCTGAGCATTAATCGAAGGCTTATGCCATGAAAAATGCAGGAACCCATCTCCGGATTTGGACGATTTAATCAGTCCGGCAATCACCGGTACACCATTTTTATCTTTCAGGTTATAAAGATTCTTTCCTTCCAGGGATGGTTTTATTGCATGAAGTGTATTGATTCCCTGAGAATCATAACCGAAAAAATACCCGTCTTTATCAAACCGCATCGCTTTCAGAATCTGCTTTGCGCGTGCTTTATTTTCTCCGTGCTGATCGCTTTCATAAAGCGACTTAATCGCTGTTACCCCCATCATGACATGAGACTTTAATTCACTTTTACGAATTTCAACTAACTCTTTCCTGTATTGCTTAAGCTCCTGATCCAGTGTCTGCATTCCATTCCAGTAATAAAGAAGTGTAATCAGCGCAGTAATAACCACTAACGGTATCACCGTCAGCAATAAGAGTTTGGTCCGGCATCGGAGAGAACTAAACATAGGTATCCTTCTTTATTTTCATTATTTTATTAGACTCTATGTTGCATAAAATGTAATAAATATCTGTGAATGAAATGGAAGTTTACAGACGGGCAATTGAGTAAAAACTCTATCCGGCTCTGTTATTTGACACAGCTCTGACATCTACAGGGAGTTGTGCTAGCATAACGTGCAGATTTTTTTGAGGTATTTAACATGCAAACATTGTCAGGAAAAAATATCCTGCTTGGTATGAGCGGCGGCATTGCAGCCTACAAATGTGCTGAATTAACCCGCCGTCTGATCGAACACGGCGCTCAGGTCAGAGTTGTCATGACAGAAGCTGCTCAGGAATTTATCACACCTTTGACAATGCAGGCTGTTTCCGGAAAACCCGTCGCAACCAGCTTATTCGATCCTGCTGCAGAAGCATCTATGGGGCACATCGAACTGGCTAAATGGGCTGATCTGGTTTTGCTGGCACCAGCGACTGCGGATTTAATCGCCCGGGTCACGGCTGGTATGGGAAATGACCTGCTGAGCACTCTGGTCCTTGCCACTGATTCACCCGTTGCACTGGCACCGGCAATGAATCAGCAAATGTATAAAAATGTTGCGACTCAGGAAAATCTGGCGGTTCTGGAAACCCGCGGTTATACCATTTGGGGGCCGGCTGCCGGAGAACAGGCCTGTGGCGATACAGGACCGGGAAGAATGCTGGAACCCATGGAACTTGTGGCTAAATGCGGGGATTTTTTCAGCCATGGAAAACTGACCGGAAAACGTGTTCTGATCACTGCCGGACCAACCCGTGAAGCCATAGACCCGGTCAGATATTTAACGAATCACAGTTCCGGTAAAATGGGATTTGCACTGGCAGCCGCTGCGGCCCACTCGGGTGCAGACGTCACCTTAGTTGCCGGACCAGTCAACCAGACAACACCGTCAGGTGTCACCCGAATCAATGTCGATAGTGCCGAACAGATGTATCAGGCCGTCATTAATTCAGCCTCATCGCACGATATTTTTATTGGTTGTGCCGCCGTTGCTGATTATCGCCCGGAACATGTTGCCGCACAAAAAATAAAGAAAACGACTGAAAATGACGCCCTTACCATCAGAATGGTGAAAAATCCGGATATTATCGCGTCGGTTGCATCACTGAGTGAAAACAGGCCATTCACGGTTGGGTTTGCCGCAGAAACTCAGGATGTTGCTACCTATGCCCGCAATAAACTGGCTGACAAAAATCTGGATATGATTTGTGCGAATGATGTCTCTCTCAGCAATCAGGGATTTAACAGCGATCAAAACGCATTACATGTTTTCTGGCCTTCTGGCGAGAAACTGCTCCCAAGAACATCAAAATCACAGCTGGCTCATGAGTTAATCTCACTCATCAGTGCAAAGATCGTTTAATATATTGTTTATCGTTTCCATGAGAAACATCTTTGTGTAATGTAGATATCTATGTCCCCTGAATGACCTGTGATGCTTTTTTCGGCCAGCACAGGAATGAAGAGACAGTTATTCAAAGGATAGAGGAATGACCGGAACAAAAAGAAGTAACCGACGTGAAGAAATTCTTCAGGCTCTGGCCCAAATGCTTGAATCCCATGATGGCACCTCCCGGATTACCACTGCAAAACTAGCGAAACAAGTCGGCGTTTCTGAAGCTGCACTCTATCGGCATTTCCCCAGTAAAGCCCGGATGTTTGAAGGTTTGATTGAGTTTATTGAAGAAACGCTGATGTCACGGATTAATCTGATTCTGGACGAAGAAAAAGACACATTGAACCGGGTTCGTACCGTCATGCAACTCATCCTGACTTTCTCTGAAAAGAACCCCGGACTCAGCCGCATTTTATCAGGCCATGCCCTGATGTTTGAAAATGAGCGTTTGCGTGATCGCATCAATCAACTTTATGAACGTATTGAAACTTCTTTACGCCAAATCCTCAGAGAGCGTAAAATCCGCGAAGGAAAAACATTTCCCATAGAAGAAAATGTTTTAGCCGCCCAGTTACTGGGGCAGGTTGAAGGCAGCCTGAATCGTTTTGTCCGGTCAGATTTTAAATACCACCCGACGGAAAACTTCGACGCATACTGGGCGCTGCTCAGTGAGCAGATACAGTAGCTTTGGTTCATCGTCACAATCCAAGATTTTTATGAGCAAATACATCGTTAGCAAACCTGAATTTACACTCAGCCTGCTGCATCCGAAACACTGGGGAGTTTGGCTTATGTTTGGCCTGCTGGCTTTGCTGGTCAATATACTGCCGTACCCGCTGATTCTGAAAGCAGGCCGGCAGCTTGGCGCTTTTTCAAAAAGATTTGCTAAAAAAAGAGTCCATATCGCGACCCGGAATTTTGAACTGGCTTTTCCGGAAAAATCCCCGGAAGAAGTCAGACAGCTGGTTGATGAAAATCTGAAAAATACTGGTGCCGCTCTGATGGAAACCGGTATTGCATGGTTTTGGCCCACCTGGCGGCTGAAACGTATTTTGATCGACAAAGACACACAAGTCGTGCGCAAACATGGAGAAAATGGCAAAGGCGTCCTGCTATGCTGTGTTCATGCTTTGAATCTTGAAATTACCGCCCGGGCATGTGCGGTGATCGGTCTGAGCGGTTATGGTGTTTACCGGCCACATAAAAATCCGGCCTATGAATTCATTCAGTACAGGGGAAGAACCCGGAACGGTAACAAACTGATCTACCGCAGAGATCTGAAGCGGATGATCCGGATCTTGCGTCAGGGGCACAGATTGTTCTATCTTCCGGATCAGGATTACGGCCATAATAAGTCGGTGTTCGTTCCCTTTTTCGCAGTAGAAAATGCCTGTACCACAACAGGCACCAGTATTCTGGCTTATACCAGCCGTTGTGCGATTGTGCCGGGTTCAGGGTTCCGGAATGACGCCGGAAAATATGAAATCATCGCCGATCAGTCCATTGAGGAAAACTATCCTCAGAAAGATGAAGTCGCTGCTGCTGCATACATGAACAAGTATATGGAAGCCATTATCATGAGAGCGCCGGAACAGTGGATGTGGATACACAAACGATTTAAATCCAACCCTGATTCATCGCTGAATCATCAAAGATATCTTTAAAGTTACACAAGGCCAGCTTGATATGAGTTCGACCACCTCTCCGCCGGACAATCAACCCAAATCAGAAAAAAACAGTGTGACGGCAGCACTGTATAACCCGGTTTTCCGCTGGTCTTTTCTGCACCCCAGACATTGGGGAATGTGGCTGGGGGTTGCTGTTGCAGCTGTCTTCGCCTTTATTCCACCGCGTTGGCGGGATACATTAGCCCGAAAGATTTCGGTACTGATCGTCAACAGAAATGGCAGGGTTGTCCGGCGTGCCCGCACCAATCTGGCATACTGCTTCCCGGAAAAAACGGATGAAGCGCGGGAAATCATTCTGCAGAAAGCCTTCGCGACAGCTTCACAATACATGCTGGGTTATTCCGAATTTCTGGTTCGCTCCACCCGGCATAATCAAAACCGGGGAGTGATTATCGGGGAAGAGAATCTGATTCCGCTGCTGGATCAGGGAGAAAAAGTCATTATTCTCGCACCACATGCATGGGCAGTCGATTATCCGGCAGTGATGCTCGCAGCCAGAGGTTACAAAGTGACCACCATCATGAAGCCCCAGAAAAACCCGATAGGCGACTGGCTGATGCACGTCCAGAGAATGCAGTATGGCGGGCGGATATTTGCCCGAAGTGCCGGGGTTAAGCCGTTTGTCCGATCAATAAAAGACGGTTATCTGGGCTACTGGCTTCCCGATGAAGACCATGGCCCGGCCAACTCAGTTTTTGTCCCGTTTTTCGGCACTGAAAAAGCAACGCTGAAAGGATTTGGGAAGATGGCTCGTCTGTCCAGAGCGAAGGTCATCCCGGTGCTCCCGGCTTATAACGATCAAACTTCACGCTATGAAGTGTATATTCTGCCGGCTCTGGAGAATTTTCCGACCGGGGATGAGGAACTGGATGCCAGAGCGATGAATCAGGCGATTGAAGATTTGGTGACGGCACATCCGGAGCAGTACATGTGGAACTTACCTTTGCTGCAAACGCAGCGGGATGGTAAGAAAATATACCAGTAACAGAGCCATAAACGAAGACGCGCATTATCAAGGTAAGGGCAATTTTCCCTTACCTTTTTGATGACAGATGATTTTTTATTAAAGATGATCAGATACCATACTGTTCACGATAAGCTTTCACAGCCAACAGATTGTCTTCACTGTCACATTTCTCTTCCAGGTAAGTGATTAAATCAGACAAGCTGACAATTGAGACCACAGAGCAGCCAAAATCGCGCTCTACTTCCTGAATCGCAGACAGCTCGCCTTTACCTTTTTCCTGACGATCAATCGCGACCAGAACACCAGCCAGCTGTGCGCCATTGGTCTGAATAATTTCCATCGACTCACGAATTGCGGTTCCGGCCGTAATGACATCATCGACCAGCATAATCCGGCCTTCCAGTGCGCTACCGACCAGATTGCCGCCTTCACCATGATCTTTCGCTTCTTTGCGGTTAAAGCAATAAGGTGTATCAATATCATGGTGATCCGCCAGTGCAACCGCGGTTGTCGTTGCAATCGGAATCCCTTTATAAGCCGGACCAAACAAGACATCATAATCAATGCCGGCATCAACCAGCGCAGAGGCATAGAAGCGTCCCAGACGGGCTAAATCCCGGCCGGTATTAAACAAACCTGCATTGAAAAAATAAGGGCTTTTGCGTCCTGACTTCAGGGTAAACTCACCAAATTTCAGAACATCTCTTTCCAAGGCAAACTCAATAAATTCACGCTGGTATGCTTTCATCAACTTTTCTCTCTTCTGTGTTTGTTTATCTTCTCAAATCTGTATAAAAAAATAGCCCCTGAATCAGGAGCTATCTGAAAATCTTATCAATCGGTCAACGCCGCTTTCTGTGCGGTGACAATCTCCTGAATCCCTTTCTGAGCGACCGCTAACAGATCCAGAAGCTGCTCATGAGAAAACGGTTCGCCTTCCGCCGTTCCCTGAACTTCAATCATTTTCCCTTCTTCCGTCATCACAACGTTCATGTCTGTATCTGCAGCAGAGTCTTCCACATATTCCAGATCACACAGAACATTTTCACCAAGAATACCGACAGAAACCGCCGCCACATGACCTTTCATCGGGCTGGCCTTCAGCTTACCTTTCTCAACGATGGCCTGAAACGCATCAGCCATCGCCACACTGGCACCGGTGATTGATGCAGTTCGGGTACCACCATCCGCCTGAATCACATCACAATCAACCGTGATCATCATCTCACCCATCGCTTCCAGATCAACCACTGCTCTCAGGCTACGGGCAATCAAGCGCTGAATTTCCATCGTCCGTCCCCCCTGCTTGCCGCTTGCCGCTTCCCTGCGCGTCCGGGAATGCGTTGCGCGAGGCAACATACCGTATTCAGCCGTCACCCAGCCTTTCCCCTGACCTTTCAGCCAGCGCGGTACATTTTCTTCCACAGTGGCATTACATAACACTTTCGTATTGCCAAATTCGACGAGCACAGAACCTTCGGCATATGCTGTATAATGACGGGTAATTTTGATCGGGCGAACCTGATCAGCGGCACGATTGTCCGGGCGCATAGATCTTCTACCTTTGGTGGATGAGTTCAATAATTGGCCGCCGATTATAACGGAAATACCCGCGGCTTCCTAGCGGGCAGACCAAGTACAATGAAAGGATTTGTGATAACATGTTCCATCCTCAAGACTTAAGGACAAATTGATGATTTACAGTATGACCGCGTATGCACGCAAAGAAATTAAAGCAGACTGGGGAACCGCCGTATGGGAAATCCGTTCTGTCAATCAGCGTTATCTCGAAACTTATTTTCGTATGCCTGAACAGTTTCGCGGTCTGGAGCCTGTTCTTCGTGAGCGCTTCCGTAAAAAACTGGCCCGCGGAAAAGTTGAATGCCACCTGCGCTTTGACGCCAGCGCAGCCGCCACCAATGAACTTATCATCAATGAAACGCTGGCGCAGCAAGTCATTGAAGCAGCCAATCAAATCATGCATATGACCGGTGAGCTCAGCCGGGTCAATCCTTTTCAGGTGATGCAATGGCCAGGCGTGATGGAAACACCGGAACAAGACATGGACCAGATCAACAAAACGTTGCTGGAAGAGTTAGATGTTGCGCTGGATGAATTTATCGAAACACGCGCCCGCGAAGGTGAAAACATGAAAGCGCTGATCGAACAGCGTCTGGATACCATTACCGCAGAGGTCAGTAAAGTCCGGGCCCGCATGCCGGAAATTCTTGAATGGCAACGTGAGCGCCTGCACACCAAGTTTGAAGAAGCCAAAGTTGAGCTGGAACCGACCCGGATTGAGCAGGAACTGATCCTGATGGCGCAAAAATCTGACGTTGCTGAAGAGTTAGACCGTCTGGATTCTCACGTCAAAGAAACCAAAAATATCCTGAAAAAAGGCGGTGCCTGTGGTCGTCGTCTGGACTTCATGATGCAGGAGTTTAACCGCGAATCCAACACGCTGGCTTCCAAATCCATCAGCACAGATATCACCGCCTCCGGCGTCGAGCTGAAGGTGTTAATCGAACAGATGCGCGAGCAGATCCAGAATATCGAGTAATCTGTCCGGACACACAAAACACCATCACGCCATAAAAAGCTCCTTCATCGGGAGCTTTTTATCCTTCTTTCACTTTATCAGTGACTAACCGGCACTGACTTCAAATCTGTGGAACCGATTCAAGCCAGGAGGCTGATTCTGCGCCTGTCCCATTAAAACAGCATCATCAAAACATCCCAATCACCCACGCAAAAGCAAACATGATCAGCCCGACGGCCCAAAGACCAAAAAAGCTGTAGCGGATATGATCTTTCAGTTCAATGTTGGTCAGCCCGATACCGAGATAAGTCGCAGGAACTAACGGGCTGATCAGCAGCGACAGGTTTTTCCCCACCGTCATGGCAATCGCCATTGTCAGGCCGGTAATACCGTAGTTTTCACCCACTTTGATTGCCAGTGGCAACAAGCCGTAAAAATAAGAATCAGTGCCCAGCATCGTCCCCAGCGGCAGCGCAATAATGCCCATGATAATATGCAGAAAATGGGCGATTGGACCGGGAATCACTTCCAGCAAAGGCACCGTCATCGCTTCCAGCATGCCGCTTTTGCCTAAAATCCCTACCATAATCCCGGCAGCAAGCATCACAGAAGCGACATCAAGCGCAGCAGGTGCATGCGCTTTCATCCGGCGTTTCTGTTCTTGCACATCCGGATAATTCACCAGCAACGCGGCACATACACCAATCATGAAAGTAAAATAGGTCGGAAAAATATCCGCCAGCAGTACACCCAGCAATATCACCGTCATCCCGAGATTGACCCAGGTCCGGTCATAACGCTTCAGCTTCAGTGCTTCTTCATTTTCGGCTTTGGCTTCCAGCTCACCACTGGCTTCATTGACGACCAGATCAATCCGTCCTGCGTTGTGATATTTCTTCTCATGGATCGCCATCACCACTGCCAGCCCCAATGTAGCGAAAATACCCATAATTTGCAGCGGAATCATATGACGCCACAACGTGGTGGGATCAGTGCCGAGCACCACAGCAGCCCGCGCAACCGGCCCGCCCCAGGGCAGCAAATTCATCACGCCCATCCCACAGCCAACAATCAACAGCAGCAAATGTGGCCGGATGTTCAGCTTCTGATACACTGGCAGCATCGCCGGAACTGTGACTAAAACCGTCGTCACAGTTGCCCCGTCCAGATGGGAAAAGATGCCGATAATCGCGGTCGCCACAGCCACAGCCACCACATTCGTTCCGGCCTTTGAAACCAGTTTATTCACCAGCCCGTCAAACATTCCGGCATCGGACATAATGCCGAAAAAGGTCACCGAGAAGATAAACAACACCGCCATTTTACTGGTTTTCTTAATGCCAAACTGAATGAAGGAAACGACCTCCTCAACGGAAAAACCGGCCAGAAAAGCGGCCAATACAGGAACGGTAATAAAAACCACCACCGGAATTGTTCGTCCCCTGAACAGAAAATACATGATTGTTGCCAGCATCAAGAATCCTGAAACAGCCATTAACATAAATCACTCCTGTGTCATCGATACCCAGCCTTCTGAAAATTCAGACGATTTGAGTATAAGCTTCTGTTTTATCTGATTATCCTGCTATTTTTAACCAAGGCAGATTCCGGTGCTGTGAGTCGCTTCTAACTAAATATGCATTTATATGAAATCTATGATTTTTATATCATTAATGCGGCTAAATCCGGCATACCGCTCTGAATATCAACCCAAAGCGTCCGGTTACGGTCAATGCATTTTTCAAGGGTTTGGGTATACAATCGCCTTAACATCATCCGGAGAATATTATGAAAGTCGTCATCGCCCCTGATTCATTTAAAGAAAGTCTCAGTGCACAGCAAGTCTGTGAAGCTATTCGTACCGGTATGGTAAGAGTCTGGCCGGAGGCAGAATTTGTCTGTATACCCGTCGCAGATGGCGGAGAAGGCACGGTGCAGGCGCTGGTTGATGCCACACAAGGTCAGATAGTTCACACCCGGGTCACCAGCCCGTTGGGTGAACAGACTGATGCCTTTTATGGTTTGCTGGGCGACCAGCAGACTGCCGTCGTTGAGATGGCACAGGCCAGTGGCCTGCATTTGGTTCCCCGGGAACAACGCGACCCGAAGCGCACTACCAGCTACGGAACCGGACAACTGATTCTTCATGCGCTGGATCATGATGCCAGCCGTTTCATTATCGGGCTGGGTGGCAGTGCCACCAATGATGGCGGTGCCGGGATGCTGTCTGCGCTGGGCGCCCGTTTTTTCAGTGATGACAAAGAAATTTTCCGCCCTTCGGGTCAGGATCTGGCAACGCTGACCCATATTGATATCTCCGGTTTTGATCCCCGGCTCAGGCATTGTGACATCCAGGTGGCCTGTGATGTGGATAATCCACTTTGTGGTGAATATGGCGCGACCGCAATTTATGGTCCGCAGAAAGGCGCAACGGAAGCGGACATCGATTGGTTAGAACGCGGGCTATTACAGTTTGGCCGTCTGACAGAACAACTGACCGGTAAGCCCGTCATCAACCAACCGGGAGCCGGTGCTGCAGGCGGTATGGGCGCAGCTTTGCTGGCATATACACCAGCCATATTAAAACCGGGCACCGGGATTATTACCACAACCGTCCGGTTATCTGAACATCTTGCAGATGCCGATCTGGTCGTAACGGGAGAAGGACGAATTGACCACCAGACCATTCACGGAAAAACCCCGGTTGGTGTTGCCTCAATCGCGAAACAGTATCATCTGCCGGTCATTGCGCTGGCAGGCTGCACCGGAAAAAATTACCAAGCGGTTTACCAGCACGGCATTGATGCGGTATTTACCATTGTACCCGGTCCGGTCAGCTTATCTCAGGCGTTAACCACCGCCGCCGCTAATCTGACTGACACCGCTGAAAATATTGCCCGTATGTGGCAGCTTTCTGCGCCACGGGAGTCTTGAGGTCATCGCTCCGTTCATAAACCTGCTGTTTATACACTTGCTTTTCATGAACTTCCCCTGTCCATGCCGTACTTAAAAACCAGGCTTTATCGATAACGCAATAAAAAAATGGCTTTTCTCATCACTGTGGGGGAGACAGAAATGATAAAAGCCAAAGGATCCAAAACTAAACAAAATGACTGACCGAATTACCTCCGGCACAGCGTTCTGAAGTCAGATTGCCGGATCAGCCAATCAATAATCTTCATACACCGTAATTTCCCGGGCATACATAAAGAATGATTGTTCAGGGCAATAAAACGTTTTCTCCGGATCACTGTTAATTTCCAGTAATGCCTTTTCATAAGCCCTGAACATACCGGTACAACTCATATTGTCGTACCAAAGGCTGGCAACGCCTTCATAGACAGGCACATCCAGCCCGCCAAAATAAGCCAGCATGTCATTAAACTCCGGGAGCTGATGATGATGCACGCAACGACGAACCGTTGCAGCCGCTTCAGGACATGAAGCCAACGCCTCAAGGTGCGCCGCTTTCCAGCGCGCAAAGAATGTCTCCAGATCCAGTCCATCAGCCGCACGTAAAAAGTGCATGACTTTACCGCCACACCCGCTGGCTGGCTGAAGCACATCCTGCTCGACATCTTTAACCACCACACTTAAAGAATTCTTTTCATCACTGAAATTCTGTCCATCCGGACCAACAACGGTTTTCACGTACTCGTCGGAAAAAGTGTCCTGCATCGCACCGGCATCATCAAAACTTAACTCAGTCACAGAGTCCCGCACCGGTAGCAGGGAATGAGTCCGCTCAGCTGTTGTTCCAAATGCTGAATCTTCGACATGGTTCTGAACATATTTGCGAATAGTCAGTGGATTATCAGTCGTGATACGACCATGCACATGTTGAATATATGCAAAAAATTCACTCCGGGTCATCCCCGGTTTACGGGCTACAGCAGCAATCATTTTAATCATTTTCTTCTTTCTCCTGGTGAGCATGCCGGGACTTTGATGTAATTTACCGGAACAAAAGCATTCTTATCTGAATTGTTTAATGATACATTTTTTTACTATATTCAAAAAAGTGTTACATGTCAAAGAGAGGTTCTCATGGTAACGGAAGAGAAACAACATGATGATTACGGTAGTACCCAGAGTCTTTTGCTGACTTTATTTGCCCTGTTTGTCTATGATCATCCCACACGTCACGCGCTCCAGACCCGAATTATTCTCGCAGCACTTGAAGATGCAGAGATTCAGGAAAGCACCCTCAGAATTACCATCAACCGCATGGTAAAACGTAACCTCCTCAGCCGGGAACGCATCGGACGCATCAGCGCATTTAGTCTGACTGAATCAGGAGAAGCTCTGCTGTCACGCGGCAGAAACCGGATTTTTTCAGCCTATCCATTTGGCAGACACCAGGATCAATGGACACTTTTAAATTATGCTGCCAGCTTGCCTAAATCATTACGCTATCAGTTTGAAACCCGGCTTCAGTGGGGTGGTTTTTCAGCACTCGATAACCGGCTCTGGATTGCTCCGGGCGATATTGATGCAGCAGAACTTATCGGTCATATTCTGAGTGATGAAGAATTAGCGTCACTGAATATTTTTCAGGCGAAAATTGTGCCGGAGAGCAAGCGAAAGAAAATCATTACCACCGCCTGGGATTTGGTACATATTCGTCAGGCTCATGAGCGGTTTATTGCGACCTGGGCACCGGAATCAGCAGACCATCTGCCTTCACTGTCAGCGTTTATCCGCTTATTTAATGACTGGGTTTATTTATTGAGAACAGATCCGGGTCTGCCCGTCACAGACCTTGATCCAGACTGGCCCTCAATCCGTTCTGAAGGGGTTTTCAAACAACTGTATCATCCATGGCGAAGCGCCGCAGAAAAGCAATTTCATCAGATTGAATCAGCGATCCTGAAAGCCGGTTAGCCATGAGGCGCTTGACTTCCAGAGCATACAGCCCGCACGGATTCGGGCTGTATGCGTTCAACCCGCGACACTCAGGCCAATGCGGCTTTTAAAGCATCTTTTAACGATGTGGTCGGATGACCAATCAACCCTGACAGCGTTTTACTGTCATCAAACAACGCACCTTTTGATGCACCAATATCAGAGTTCGCCAACACCTGAGCAAATCCTTCCGGCAGGCCCATCTCTGTCAGTACTTTCACATACTCCTGCTCTGGCAGTTCCTGATAAACCACAGGTTTACCGTAGACTTCCGCCACAGCCGCCGCGTATTCAGCCAGTGTTACTGCTTCATCACCAGCCAGCTCATACACTTTTCCGGCATGGCCTTCTGTCGTCATCACAACGGCAGCAGCCTCAGCATAATCGGCCCGGCTTGCCATCGCATATTTACCGTCACCGGCACAACCTAATACTGCACCATGCTCAACCGCCATCGCCGCAGTGCCGGTGTAGTTTTCCAGATACCAGCTGTTACGCAGCAATACATAAGGAATGCCGGACTCTGCCAGCATCGCTTCTGTTGCATTATGCTCATCGGCTAACATCATCAGCGAAGCATCTGATTTCAGTAAACTGGTATAAGCCAGCAGCTCTACACCCGCTTCTTTTGCTGCGTCAATGATATTCTTATGCTGAGGAGCCCGCTGCCCTACTTCGCTGGAAGACACCAGCACAACTTTGTTCACACCAGCAAATGCTGCCGCCAGAGATGCGGTGTCATTATAGTCAGCCTGACGAACCACAATACCGGCATCTGCCAAATCCTGTACTTTCTCTGGTGAACGTACAGCGGCAACAATCTGATTCGCCGGTACACCTTTATCCTGTAATGATTGAACAATCAAACGACCAAGCTGGCCTGAGGCACCTGTTACTAAATACATCACTTTCTCCTTTCATCTTCTGCCAGAAAATGTCTCTGCCAGAAACGATGCTGTTGGTTAATTGTCCGGATTATAGTAAGCTTCATACTTACCAAATGTAAGTACTAACCAAAAAGTAAGTATGGAAATAAATTCAAAAAACAGTACAAAAGAGCAGATTCAGATGATGGCACACATGGGGGGCGCAAACGTGCTTGCGCCGGAATGCCCTTCCCGCGAAGTTCTCCGCCATATCAGCGGGCGTTGGGGGGCTCTGGTTTTCTGGGCACTACGCGACGGGGAAAAACATCGCTTCAGTGACATTCGCCGCACCATTCGCGGCATCAGTGAAAAAATGCTGTCACAAACACTACAACACCTTGAATATGATGGGTTTGTTGAACGGACGGTTCACCCGGTCGTGCCGCCACATGTGGAATATCACCTGACCCCACTGGGCGCTGAGTTTGGCTCCCGGATAGCAGAACTCATCACATGGCTGGAAGGGAATTTCATACAGATTCTCGAAGCCCGGGGAAAAGCAGATGAAGCACCGGCAAGAGGGAACGCAGCGAAGTGAGCTGCTGCTTGTTTTTAAGAACCGCCTGTTTTGAAGAACCGCCTGTTTTTAAGAGCTGTCTGGTTTTTAAGAACTGCCAGTTTTTCAGAACGGCTTGGCTTTCAGAACGATTGCACAGGCAGGACTATACCTTATTTTCTCAACTATTCCCCGAACCAGCGATGTCCGAATGTAAACAGGACCAATCCGCAGACCATCAGTCCCATCCCGGCAAACTTCCACCAGTGCGCCGGCCTGACAGACATTTGAATTAAGCCAAAATGATCGATCGCCATACCGGTGATCATCTGACCCACAATAAAAAGAAACATGGTGTTCGCAACACCCAGCTTCTGCGCCAGTAAGACCGAAGTAAACACGATGCCGGCGCCGATAGCCCCGCCAAACCAACGCCACAATGGTTGCTGCCCCAAACCATTCGTCACCTGATGCCAGTCTGAAAGAAACCCGGCAATGACCGCCAGACAAACAGAGCCAACCGCAAATGAAATCAGCGCAGCGACAACGGGTTGATCGCCAAGACCACTGCTCAAACGGCTGTTCACCGCGGCCTGAACTGACATACCAGCGCCAGCCAGTAAAGCAATGACAAGATAGACTGTATTCATGAAGGTTCCTGTATCATCCGCTCGTGCGAAAAGTTGAAATGATCCATTGCTCTTATAAGATCCATTGTTCTTATAAAACGGTTTGTTCTTATAAAACAGTTTATTCATATAAAACAATTTGTTCTGATAAACCAAATTATCCGGATAAACGAAACAACAGCAACATCAAACATTCATTTCAGGACTTACCTCTAAAAAAAGACACCACCTGCATCAGGTGGTGTCTGTATCAATATATCGGTTGACGCTGAACAATTACTGATTGAATGGATTCTCAGCAAAGTACTCATGTGTATCAGCATTCATCACAGCTTTATCCGGTGAACTGGCTGCCAGACTTCTTACAGCAGACATACCATAGACGTAATCATCTGTGCCGCCATTGACGGTAAAGTGGCTCATTTCATGAACAAGTGTGCCTGATTGTGAATCCGTGCCCTTGGTCGGAGAACCCCAGAACGCATTACAAATGTGGATATGGTAAGGCTGATTCGGATACACGTATGCATACGCATCATATAATTGTGGATCACAGTAGCAATCCATCGTGACCGCACTTTTTGTATAGGCATCATGAATTTTATAGAAATGATCAGTCACTTTTGTATAACGGGCTTTGGTATAAGCACCAAACCAGGTTTTATACCGGGCAGACTGATCGCCTTTATACCAGTAATCATAAAGGTGAAGTGCCGCATCATAGCTTATCTCCTGAGCGGCTTTCACAGCATTGCTCAGCGTCGATTTTTTGCTGTTTGAGCAGTTACCGGTGAAATTCAGGCTGAATTTCGCACTGGCCGCTTTAGCCGTCTGAATTTTACTCAACAGCTCTGTCTTCGGGCCTGGCCCATCCACCCAGAACGAGACGTTGTTTGATTCTAATTTTTGCAAACCTTCTTTTGCTTTTGAACGTGCGCCGGAAGTTTGTTTGATTAATCCAAAGGCATCAACATCATACTGAACGCTATATGTCCCCGTCTGGGTCATGTCATAAAATGAAGATAAATCAAATGACTGAGTGATCGTTTCACCCGCGGCCAGCTGAATATAATCGTCTTCCTGAGGTGCAGGACGTTTTACAACAGGCCCGGTATAAGCGACTGCGTCCCCATCAACGGTCACATCAAACGCATTATTCTGTAATTTTGCATCATTGATCAGATACCAGCTTAAAACTTTGACATCATCCTGACTTGTATTTGTGATTGTCAGATTAACCTTCACGTCACTGTTTTTATCGAATGACTGATCTGCTGGTGTAATTGTAACTTCCAAAGAATGAGCAAATGCCAACGACGATATACTCCCCAGTGCAGTAGCGAGTACTAATTTTTTGATGTTGTTCATTACTATTTATCTCTTATTAATTTTTATATGAATTAGGTTATTACCTGAATAATAAATTGAATTATATGAAAGGAATAAAATTCATAAAAAAGACTATTTCTTATCCAATCTCTTTGTAAAGAAATATTTTAAGCCACTCAGGTTTATTTGAGCGACATAAAATAATTAGCCCCTTTTAAAAACAGAATAAACTATAGATAATATTATCTTCAATAATACAAGAATAATAACATTATATAGAATCATTGAATTAAAATAATATAATTTACTGATAATACGATTCAGAATTAATATTTACAGAATAAAATACCCAATGAAAGACCTGATATTCAGTTAATTAAAATATACTTATACAATAATTAAAAAATTCAAATGAAACCGCTTACATTAATTGATAAATATTCATACAATTCACATAAAAAACGATTTATTTCAAGGCCGGTGTGTTTTCAGAAAAGTATTCGTGATTATCAGCATTCATGATTGCTTTATCTGGATCGAGCACCGCAAGCCGTTTCGCCCGGTAATGCCCATAAGCATAATCATACGTTCCGCCATTTACCGTAAAATGACTCATTTCATGAATCATTGTCCCGGATCGGGAATCATGGCCAGTTAAAGGTGCTGACCAGAATGCCTGACATAAATGGATATGATATGGCTGGTTTCTGTACACATAAGCATAGGTTCTCAGTAACTTTTCTTTACAAAAGCAATCTATTGTCAGGTGCTTATAATTCAGCGCATCAGACAACAAATGAAAATGGTCTGCGACTTTGGCAAAGCGGGTTGCAGAATAATCACCAAACCAGGTTTTATAACGGATACCAGCCTTATCTGGCTGCCAGTTTTGATCTAAATAACTGCCCGACTCCCGGCCCATTTGACGTGCTGTGACCAACGCATCCTGAATTATCACTTTCTGGCTGTTGGAACAGTTTCCAAGATAAGAAAGCCCCTGATTAATATTTAATGCTGATGTATTCAGTTTGCTCAAAACGTTATATGGCAAATCAATCCCGTCCATCCAGAACGATAAATCATTAGAGACTAACTCTTCATCGGCATTCTGTTTTATTTTTGTTTTCAGTGCTGAAACTTCCTGAATCACTCCCGGCACATTCACATGATATTGAATATGATATATGCCAGCCTGAGTCATATCATAATATGCCGATAAATCGACAGTCTGGATCACCGAAGCAGAAGGTGCCAAATGAATATAATCTCTTTCTTCAGGTAAACCTCTTTTTGCGATAGGCCCTGAATAATCAACGGCCTGACCATCGAGGAAAACCGAAAAAATATCACTCTGTAATTCAGCATCTCCGGCCAGATACCAGTTCAGTATTTTCAACTCATTCTGACTCAGGTTTGTTATTTTAACCCTGACTTCAGCACCATTATTTTTTTGATTGACCGGCTCTATCCGGATACTGACAGGCTGAGCCTGAGCCAAAGAAAAAACGCCCGCCAGCACAGTGGCCAGGGATAATTGATTCATACAATTCATTTTATTATCTCTTAATCAATGTTAATAAAATTAGCTATTTTTTGAATGGAATAAAATCATGTGAAATGATAAATAAGCGGGAAAAAAGACTATTCTCCGGTGTTCTGTTATGTAAAGTTTTATTTCAGGTAAGCGGATAATATGAGAGACGCTGTGAATAAAATAAAAAACATAAAAACAACCCTCATTATAATGCAGTCAGACTATAAACAAACCACACCAATAAGGTTATATAAATAAATTATGATGAACTGGTTTTATATGATATTTCACTGTTTTTCATTTGATAAATTTAACACCAGATTTACCTTTCATCCTTGGGCGATTCCATCACGACCATGGTTGTAATCGAATTCACCTGCGGTAATTCACCTAAAACATCCGAGTGAAAACGCTTATAAGCTGCCAGATCCTGTGTCTCTATTCTGAGCAAATATTCCTTTGAGCCGGTAATATTGTGGCACTCCGTCACCTCATCCGCTAAAAGAATCTGTGCCTCAAACAAATGCTGTGAACGGGTACTGTGATCAGAAAGTCCGATGGAAACATACGCAATAAACCCGACATTCAGCTTCTGTTTATCCAGCACTGCCCGGTAGCCTTTAATCGTACCATTGCGTTCCAGCTCCTGAACCCGGCGCAGGGTCGCTGAGGGGGATAAACCCACACATTCAGAAAGCTCAACATTGGAGATTCTGCCGTTTCGCGTCAGTTCACGCAATATTCTTTCATCCAGCCTGTCCATATATATCAATCCTTGTGAAAAAAGCCTTTATCTACACAATAAAAGCATGAAATTGCGCCGTGATCCAGAGAGGATATAACCAAGCTGTCGTACAGGAGATAAACCATGCCTGAATATTTTACACCCTTGTTTCTCTTTGCTTTTGTTGCAACCTTTACACCCGGCCCGAACAACACCATGTTGATGACATCCGGCGTTCATGCAGGATTTTTCCGCAGCATGCCACACATGCTTGGTGTTGCCATTGGTTTCAGTGTGATGCTGATGTTGGTCGGACTGGGCATGACCGGTATTTTTAATACACTGCCCTGGCTCCACCAGTCACTGAATATTCTCTGTATGGCTTATCTGTGTTATCTCGCATACCGGATCGCCACCAGCCGTCCCCATATTGAACAGGCCGATTACCAGCCGATGACTTTCTTTTCTGCCGCGATGTTTCAATGGGTGAACCCGAAAGGATGGACCATGGCACTGACTGCAATCAGCCTGTATAACCCCTCAGCCAGCTGGGATGGACTGGGCTGGATTACCGCTGCATTTTTTATCGCAACACTCCCTTCCGTTGCCGCCTGGGTACTGGCAGGCAAGCAAATCCGCCGCCTGCTGAAATCTCCCGGTCATATGACCTGTTTCAATTACGTGATGGCACTCGCACTGCTGGTTTCCGTAGCCCCGATGATGCTTTGATACCAATCTGGAAAATAAACTGATCATCTGGATGTGTTTGGTGGAGCAAACATACAAGGGCATGGATGCTAATGCCGTTCACTTAACGTGAGCGGCCCTGCTTTTTCTGGGATATTTACATGGCTTGGGCTTAACAACTCTGGGGAAGGATCTCTGTCTTCGGGGCTCCAGGATTAAGCTTTCACATATTGAGTAGAAGTTTTTCAACTGCCCCGGGATAGCGCCTGGAGATGAATAAGGGAGCCCAACTAATAAGCGCATTATATGGGCTAAAGCGCCGTTGAAGCTCAACTGATAAGGTAAGTAGTCTCCTTTCAGATTCATGCACATTTGCACCATTTGGTATCTCACGAGATTGTAAGTCAGCAGAATACCCCATAGCTCTTGCCTAACGAGTTCGGGCAACCGACTGCGAAGCGTGAGTCTGTTACCCAGCATATATTGCTTTTGCTCCCGGTAGCCAAGCTCTATTTCCCATCGGTATTCATACAGACCAACAATATCTGATTTTGGGTATAACATTGGATCCGTCATGGAGGTTAAGACATCATATTGCTTACCGTCTTTTACTCTCGTGATTAAACGGACGGTGACCTCATGTGCAAGCTCAGGCCAGAGCTTACGGGATTTTGGGTTACTTTTCAGTTTAACCAGTTTATCGTGTCGGCCTAAAGACTGAGCAACTTGATACTTAAGCCCTTTTTTTAAAGGGATAAGCCAGTGCCTGTTTGTTCCTGTGGCATTCCATTGATGTAACAGACCAAGAGAGTGAAAGCCTTTATCGAAGAGCGTTAAGCTGTTGTCCGGTGTGCTTTCGATTAACTGCTCAGCCAGCTTCATTTCATTGACAGCATAAGAGTCGAAGGCACTCCCTGTAATCAGATGACTGCTGAGCTCCATCTGACAGACCATGCGAACCTGAGGATATTGCATTTCCTGTCCATCCCGGTAAGTCGGCTTGGCAAAAGCCTGAGCGTTTTCTTCAGAATCCTCCGTTCGCCATATTACACCGTCCACCCCTAAAAGGGTCAGACCATTCCAGTCAGGAAAGTTAGCGCAGTCAGTCCAGTGTTTTTGAGTACATTCAAACAGAGCTTTGGCGGCAGATTCTCCAAGATCTTTTCTTCTCCTCGTTAATGCACTGGGGGCAACAAAGGGTTTACCGGTTCGATCAACAATGTCGAGCATATTGACGATGTCAGCCATCGACTTATCATTATATATTGCCATCCCAACGAGCAGCCATGCCATTGACTCCAGAGTGAGTTTTCGTTTTCTGAGGGTAACTGTATCGGTGAGTTGGTAAGCCTCTTCAATGAGTTCTGTTGGCAGTAAGTCAGCCAGAGTTTCTACTTGGTTGGGTTTCCAGTGATTGATGATGTCGAGCGCTTGAGAAACGTGCATAAAAGAATCCGGTAAACAGTGTCTACCGGATTTTTACATACTGTCAGGATCATTCAACTGATCGACGATTAAAGTCTAAAGTGATCGGCATTAGGGCATGGATGCCCTTGTTTAAGCGCCTTTCTTATCAACAAAAAGGGATGGCTTGAGCGGTTTGCGGAACCAGATATATCCAGATCAGAAAATGACTTAGAATAGTATGACAGGCGATACTTTGACAGGTGATTCATTTGACAGACGATGCGCTGACTGACGAAACAGCAAGACATCACCCATCATCAAAAGAACTCATCAGGAAAAAGAGCAGCACAAAGGCTGCTCTTTTTCATTTCTGGTCATCAGCGTGATGACGCTTCAGCTCACTCGGCCGCTTTCTCATCCAGGTAACTGACCACCCAGAAGAACGGTGCATTCCAGTTGACCGTCACTTCATTGAGCGTCCACGCGCCGATATCATCGACCCAGCAAGCCTGTCCGGTGCATTTTCCTTTCATGGTCTCAGCAACCGGATCACTGAAGTCAATCGAGTCCGGCCCTCCGGAAAGCACACCCGGAGGCGCGACCGGCAGGGATGCATCCCGCGAGTGACCCCAGTAACGATGGTGCGGATTCATAAGCGGATAACTGCCATACCCGGTGACATAAGACTGATCCATCGGGTTACGTCCCAGAATATAATCCATCGCATCTGACATCGCCTGCAGATACTTCGGCTTCCCCGTCAGATCGTAGGCTACGCCAAGGAAAATCCCCCGGTTCACCACAAACGAGTTCGAACCCCATGGATACTCAACCGCCAGATAAGGCAGCAGATACCCCTGTTTTTCGACGCTTTGCTGATACACATCAGCCGTTTTGATCAGGTTTGACCGGGCCTCTCTGACCTGCTCTTTCCCCAGATGATTCGGCACAGTCGCCAGTGTGATGGTTCCCGCACTGGCCACATCCGCCCAGGTCAGATCGCCGGTTGCCGCCACATCACCAGCCGGACTGCTGAACCGGTAAGCCGACTGCTCAATCGCCGCTTTATATTCTGCTTTCCCGGTGGTGGTGTACAACTCTGCGGCTGCCCAGTAAAACTCATCTCCCAGCTGCCGGTCATCGTACGGGCCGGATCCGGTGAAATTATCATAGGCATACACATCCTGATGACGTTTTGCAGCCTGCCATGCGCTTTCAGCAGCGGTCAGACATGTCGCCGAATAATCCGGATCAACCACCTGCCAGACCCGGGCACACTGTGCCGCGGTGGCCGCCAGATTCAGGGTCGCCGCCGTGGTCGGATAACTCAATACCCGCGGTTGTGTATCTTCATAGGGTGGCAGCGGAACCCCCGTCCACGACGCATCAGCGATTTTATGGAACACCATGCCGCCTGCATCAATTTCTGTCAGTTTCAGTGCCGACAAGTGACCGGACTGATCACCGACCGGAACATGTACTTTCTTATGCTCCGGCACTTGCATCGCCAGCATAAAATCCATCTCCCAGCGCGCTTCATCCAGCAAATCGTTGTCGTGATTGCCCTGTTCCGGAATCTTCACTTTGCCATCAGCAAACGCACTTTTCTGCGGATTAAACAACTTTTCCCGCTCGTAAAAGTTCATCAGCGTCCAGGCTGAAATCCCGCCATTCACCACATACTTTCCGTGATCCCCGGCATCGTACCAGCCGCCCGTCACATCGAGAGAGAAATCACACCCCGGCCACGAATTGCCTCTGGCGTCTGTCTGGGCAAAGCAACTCACGACTTCATGCGGGTGACCTGCCGGACGCGCTAAGTCCGGTCGCTGAACATATTGCTGTTTAATCTCAATCCCGCTGCGCTGCTGATAGAAAAAAGATAAAGCGTCATACTTCATCGTCTGATAAATATCATCGCGGATATCAAACGGATGACTTTTCTCTCCGTTCACTTCAAGCACAAGGCCTTTCTCCGGTGTATACACCCGGCTGAAATCGGCAATTTGCACCAGCTCACCCGAAGCCACATTCAAACCAAATGGTGTTGTTTTACCTTCCGCAATCGCATGACCCTGCGCATCCAGCAAGTGCCAGGTCAGCGGTGTTTGTATATCTGTGGCGACGGTCGCCCGTTTCCGGGCATTAATCTGGTAACCGACCTGATTCAGCCGGACTGATGAATGCTGTGATGCGTCAGATGATGTCAGCTTCTGCGCAGAAACACAGCCGCTCATCACACTGCAAATCATCACCGCAAGCAGCGTGGGTTGGATTGTTTTCATGAAAGCCCCCCGGATGATCAATGACCCGCTCTGAATCTGCGGCAAACTGATCATTCATTGGTGAATAAATTAATATAAAAATAAATGCATATTTAATAAACGTCATTTATTCACGCAATTCAAAGGGTATTTCAGCTTATTATGATGACAGTCCAAAATATTCATGAAGATTAATTTTCATATTTATCAACCTCATCCAATCCATGTGATGGCAACAGTAAAGTTTTCATCATTTATTGATGAAGATAATAATAAAAATCTGGAAAATAAACTGAGCATCTGGATGTGTCTGGTGGAACAAACATACAAGGGCATGAATGCCCTTGTTAAAGCGCCTTTCTTATCAACGAAAAGGGAGGGCTTGAGCGGTTTGCGGAACCAGATATATCCAGATCAGAAAATGACTTAGAACGGAATAATGAAGCTGATCATTTACACTTCACCCACCAGCGCCCTCCGGAACAACAACCGAACCGGCGGCATCACCACCAGCGCAATGCCGAGTAAAAAAGCACTACAGGCAACCCACTGTGCAGCCGTCAGCTGCTCGTCAAACATCAGCCAGCCACTCAACACACCAAAGACAGTCGTCAGCAGAGTAAGCGGTGCGATGGTACTCATCGGATATTTCAGCACCAGCCGGTTCCAGATCCAATAACCGAAAATAGTGGTCGGATACGCCTGAAACAGCACCGACAGCCAGGCGTGACCATTCCAGTGTTCATAAGCTGTCACCAGCACCTGCGGGCCATAAAACAGCACGCTCAGGCCAATCAGCGGCAGCGGCGCAAACACCATGCCCCAGATATTAAACGCAAAAGGTGATTTTGAACCGGAGCGGCGCAACACTACACCCGCAAGAGGCCAGCACACTGCCGACACGATAATCAGAATCAGACCGGCAACCGTGACATTCCCGTTGGTATAGATCACAGAAACCACAACACCAGCCAGAGCGATCATAATTCCCGCCGCAACTTGCCGGGTGATCACTTCTCTATACAGCAACACCCCGACAGCCACCGTGGTCAGCACATCCAGCTGAAGCAGCACAGAGGTCATGCCGGAAGACAACCCCATATACATCGCGCTGGAAGCCATGCCCCAGATCCCGACACCAAATACCAGCCCATACCCCACCAGATAACGCCACGGCACCTGTGGCCTGCGGACAAACAACACCATCGGAAATGCCGCACAAAAAAACCGCCCGGCAGCAATCAACATCGGGCTGATCTCCGAAACCCCGAGCTTTATCATCGTATAGTTAAATCCCCAAATCGCCATCACAAACACGGCCAGGGCCAAATCTCTGCCAGACATATACACTCCTCGTATTGGTCATTATTTATCCGGAGTGTCGCTTGCATTGCCAAAGCAGTACAGATACAATTTTTAATTATTTAACCAGTACAGTTAAGCGAAAGGTGGGCGCAGTGGCAAAATATCAGCAACTTGCAGACAAAATTATTCATGACATTCAGTCTGGTAAGCTTCCCGCCGGAGAGAAAATGCTGTCGCTGCGGCGCTTTGCCGGGCAGCACAGTATCAGCGTGTCGACGGCGGTCAGTTGTTACGATGAACTGGCTTCACGGGGCTGGCTGGTTGCCCGCCCGCAGGCTGGTTTTTTTATCGCATCGCCAGCCCGGGAGATGAGCCCGCCACAATGGCAGCCATTTATCAGCCAGCTGGCTGACCCACACGCCTATCTGCCGAAATCTCATACGCCAACCGGTCTGACCGGTATTTCGCAGCTTCTGATTCCGGAGTCGGTCAGCCAGCAGCTCACCAAATGCTTCCGCCGCGCCCTCAGCCAGCAAGCTGGCCGGCTCTCGTCTTATCCGCAAACACAGGGAGAGCCGGAATTTCTCAGCGCCCTTGCCACACATTTCAGCCAAAGTGGTTTCATCCTGACACCCGATGAGCTGGTGATCACCCACGGCTGTATCGACGCAGTAAAAACCGCACTGGAGGTCAGCACCCGGCCCGGCGATGCCGTGGCGGTCAATTCACCGTGCTTTCTCGGCTTACTGGAGTTGTTATCGCAGATGGAGCGGCCGATTGTGGAAATTCCCACCACCGCAGACGGGATCGATCTGGATCAGTTTGAGCAGTTGCTGCAAGCAGGCACGGTCAAAGCCGGATTATTCAGCACCACATTTATGAACCCGCAGGGCATCACGCTTTCGGTCGCCCAAAAGCAGCGGCTGGCACAACTGGCGAATCATTACCGGATTCCGGTGATTGAGGATGACGTCTATCTGGAGTTATCGCACCAATCCGGGCAACCGCCATTACCGGCCGCTTATTTCGATACGCAGGGCTATATTCTGTGGTGCGGCGCAATCACCAAAAGTCTTTCCCCGGCTTACCGGACCGGCTGGTGCCGTCCCGGCCGCTATATTGCAGACTATGTGAAGCGCTGTCAGGGCGTGCCGGCACTGATGCAACATGCACTTGCAGAGTTCATCAACAGCGGCCACTATGCCCGGCATCTAAAACAGGCCCGCACTCAGTTGACGCTTAACATGCAGCACTTCCTGAAATATTTTGACGCACAACTGCCCGCAGGCACCCGCGTCACCCATCCGGAGGGTGGTTTGGTGTTATGGCTGCAAATCCCCGGCTTCGACGCCCGCAAGCTGGCCGCTCTGGCCGCTCAAAAAGACCACTATTTTATCACCGGGCCACTCTTCACCACTTCCGATCGCTACCGCGATTGCCTTCGGGTAAATATCGGTTATCCGCTCAATGAAGCGGTAGAGAAAGAGCTGGCGGTGTTGGTTGAGCTGGTGTGGGAGAGTTTGGAAACAGTTGAGGTGAGTTAGAATCCTTGTTGCAAATCTGAATCTCTTCCTTCAATTGAAGTCATCTATTGAATGAAGCTCACGTAAATAAAACTCAACTATTGTCATATAAGTAGAATGCATTAATGTGCATAATAAATTTAACTCAATTGAGATTATTAATAGTGGCACATACATCCTACCTAACACTCACCGGGGGAAAACAAGGATTAATTTCCAGTGGTTGTAATACGAAAGACTCTATGGGGAACAGATATCAGGAAACCCACACAGACCACATCACAATTCTTGCCTGCGACTATTCTATGTCGAAGCAACCCAATCAGCCGGAAATAGAACATGGTGGAATTCAAATTACCAAACCGAAAGATAAAGCATCACCATTACTGGCAACCGCTTTTGCAAAACAGGAACACCTTGAGGGAATCATTGATTTCTACCGGACGAATGAAAGTGGCCATCACCAAAAGTTCTATTCAATTAAATTTCAAAAAGCTGTCATCACAAGCATCAGCGATACGATGCCCCACACCGTACATTCCAGCGATGAAGCAATGCACGAGGTGATCACCTTTCAGTGTAAAGGCGTACAGTGGGAACATGTCCCATGTGGGACGCTGGCTTACGATGGCTGGAGCGATGCAAACAGCATTGCTGCAATCCTTGCTGAAACTGCACTCCCGCTAACCAGTGCGGAACGATATGCAAAACAAATTCATGAGGACATGCAGGCGGAGAAGGCAGCAAAGCGACAGGCAGAAAAAGAAAAGCAAAGTGAGCAGCAGCGTAGAAAATCTGATGCGAAGGAAGAAGACTGGGAGCCCATATCCGGCAGTTATCCGATTCTGGTGTATGAGACGCAGCATCAGATGGACGATTTCAACGCGCCAGACATGAGTTATGGTGATGAATCCAGAGAAACTATTGAAGGTTACGGATTTATGAAACCGTTTAAACAGTCTCAGTACACCTCGTATAAAGAGGGATATACAATGTGCGGTGAAGATCAGTTTGCCTTATCTGCTGAAGAACATTTTAAGCGATTGCGAGACCTCGGAGAGGGGATTGGTTTCTCGATGATTGGCAAGACTAAAGATGTTTTCTCTGAAATGGTCGATAAACTTGAGCGTAATGAAGGTGGATATTACCAAAATTCTCTATTAACCAATGCTCTCAAGGAGCACAAGACAACAAAAGAGTTTCATGCTGCGCTTCTTCTTTGCTTGGAAAATAACGTTAGTAATGGAGTACTGGATAATGATATTTTAAATATTTCAAGCAATTATATGAAATCAGAAAAAACCGGAGCGAAACTCCCCCGGCTGACAGGTGTGTTTGATGGAACAGTGTTAACTGTTCATGGTATTTGGTCAATGCAAATATATGCAACAAAACTGGAATATAAAGGAAATAACATCAGAGGAGACTTCCTCTACAAAATTCAGGATCATTTTGGCTTGAACTCTGCTGATATTAATCATCCATCTTTCCTCAGTAAAAATAAACCTGGTACTGATGGGCAGTCCTTTATATCTGAACTGATACACTTCTTGGGACGTGTAAAAGATGGATCTACGAATAAATTTGAGTTATTAGATGGGTTTCGTTCATGGTATATTTTGCAACACTATGTAAAGCATGGATATAAGCCATTTATCACAGAATTGAACTTTGAATTTAAGGAGTCATCGGAATGAGATCTTATTTTCGAACGGCTTTATTTTCTTTGCTTACGGTGTGGTTCATTTCATTATGGTTATGGTTTTTTCAATGGCCCAATTTGATTACATTGCTTTTTGGAGAAGATCCCGGGCTAATGTTGGTACCTTTGCTCGGTGTTGTTAATATTCCAGCTTTATTTATTTGTGCAGGCTACTCGTTTTATCGCAAATATTGGTACTGGTTTGGGTCTTTCATTGTCATAGGAGGGGGACCGTTGGCTATATATTTATTCTTTGCATTTATCGATGCGTATATTTAAGGTAAATCGGTTCACTTGTACGTTCAGAATGACTCTGATCGGCCTCTCGCAATTGTTATAATCTGAACGACTCGTCCCAAAAGTCATAGAACTATAGGTGTAATTACCGAACCAAAGCTTCATCATAAACTCTATCCAGCTTTCCAAAGACTGATTGGGAAGTGAGCCCTGAAAGGGTCGTCAAACACATCGATTTAATGAAAGGACGATGAGGCATTCTGAAAACGGGTTCCGGTAGTATTAACGGTTTTCCAAGCTGAAACAGATAGTAGAGTTCATCAGAATCGACTTGTTTGCCCGCTTGCTCCTCTGAAATATCACGACGTGGCTTTAAAACCACACCTTTGACCGGCCATACCCGTTGGATCTCTTTCGTATGCGAATTCTGCGATGATGTCTCACCCAACGCCAGAAAACGAATCTCATGAACGACGGACTTTTTATATTTATTATCAAAAGTAGCAGCCTTAATATGGTAATACTCAGCCTTCCCTTGCTTAAACGCATCCAAATATAACGATGTTCTACCTCGCATCCCTCCTAAAGCTACCGTCATCACCAAATCGGGATAAAGTACTTGCGTCATACCATGGTAGGGAATTCGGGCGGCTTCTTGAACAAAGAGTTGATCCTGTAACCGATGTGCGGGTTGATGCTGCCCCAGCTGCTGTTCTAAAAAATTTTTCAGCCACAAACATCCTTGACGATTGGCATCTGGCAATAACGGAAAAGCGCCAATACCAATCTCCTGAATAGATTGCTCATAATCATTTGTGCTAGAGGTTTGATCGACACTACCGGGAAACAGGGCGAAAGCGCCTAACACTGGTCGAGTTTTTAATTCATCTCCAGAATTGTGATTGATGTGAATCAGCGCATCCCTATATCGATGCATCTGATTAATCGCATCATTGGGAACTCTATCACCGTCTTTTTCAGAAGTATTTTCTAACCTGTATTTCGCATCAAATAACCAGATACACTGTTTCCCAGAGGGAAAAGTGACCCTCAGTAATATATCCGGACGCTGGTTAACTAAATAAGATCGAATGGCCCCATCGGACTTGAATTCGGCTTCATGCTTCAGCTCAGCTGCCAGACCATCAGCTCGCTGAAATTTAAACCCTCTAGCCATTTCGCCATATTCTGAATGAAAACTAAATAAATCGGATCTTTTAATAACTTGATTTTCTCGTTCCACTTCATCAAAACCCAGCTCATCGATGAGTAATTTTCGTACCACCAAAAAACACCAAGTCTCATAGATTTGATCGATTGACTTCACCGACACACAAGCTTGATGGGCAAGGACATCTAAATAAAGTTTCAGCTCCTGCCACACTCGATAAACAGCGCTATACCCCAACTGCTGCTGTAAAACCAATGATCCCCTTTTGAGCCCACGAAAATGACCGACTTCACGCATAAAACGTTGTGCCTGCATTTTTTTCAATGGCTCTTGCCAGCGATAAACTTCATCTAAAAAAGCTTGTGATAATCTCCCTTTATCTGGTGAGCGATTCATTTTCACCAATTCTTTATGAAATAGCTCTAGCCGAGTCTTACATTCATAAACGACCTGCTTAATAAAACGGTTTTCTGGCGTATCAAAGCTCAAATACTTCTGTTCAACTCGATGCCGTCGCCCAGTGTAGTGATGTTGCAAATCCTCTCTGACCTTCTCGGCGACACGCTCTGGAACTTTGCCCTTATATTGGTCAGCTTTGAGGAAGTTTTTTGAACTCCGTAGCTGTCGATGCGGCATCTTTGCAATTCGCTGAAGCCCTTGCTCAAACTCCCGGCGCAAAGAAGCAAAATTAGCCAACCACAATAAAGGGAAATACCCTTGATGATGACTGGTTGCCATATCATGTTCAGTTTTCTCTGCCAAACTAAAGCGCCACAGTGGAAAGTCGCGATCAATCATTTGGTACATAGCTTCAACATCACTATGTAAATCCATTTTGGTTGGCAAGACTTCAAAAGCTATTGAAAGCTCATATGCTTGCCCATCAATACAATATTTGAGCGGCAGCCGCAGCCAGCCAATATTATTTCCGGTATTAATACTTCCGGTGATTCTAGCTGGGCCCCGACCTTTCTCTGGACTAAAGAGAAAACTCTCATTCACAGCCTTTAACTTATGGGTGATTTCAGCGAAATCAACAGGTTGACCCGACGTAAAGATCCACTCAAAGTGATACTGTTTATTATCAAAAAATATCGGCTTTGGTAATTTCAATATTTCACAGAAAGAAGCCGATGATAAAGGATAGGGAATACCGCTTAATTCAGGATCGGCAATGAGTGACAAAGCAGGTTCAAAACATATCGGAGCACTTTGCAGCGCGCCGCCACGACGCTTCACGACCTGCTCATGAATGCGTTGACTTTTTTCGATACGAGAACACCATATCGACAGTTCAAAATGCTCAGTTTTGAGGTAAATATGTCTCGCCATAAAACCCTGCCTGTTCTAAGGCCAAAACGAAGTGAAGCCAGATTGATTAAATTTATTTATCATCCATTGCAACTTTTTCTGGCTCCGACAAGGGGCAAGAACTGGCTGTGCCGACTGATCAGCCATCGACTTACGATAAACATCCGGACGCGTGTTATCCCAAATTAAGGGGAGATGAGAAGCTAAAACCGACATCAGCGTATCCAAAAGCGTCTCGCTTGATGACAACGACGACAATTTGTCGTGGTCACCGTCGATACGAGGCAAAACTTTGCACATCAAGAAATCATCCCAAACGGCCTGCAAGTCAACATCGGTTTCAGGTTGTGCACAAATAACACTAATTAACAGTTCATTCAAAGCACGATAAGCTAATTCGAATTGTGTCCCTTTTAATACTTCGTTCACATCCTTAAGAAACGCGATCGTTAAATGTCCATCAGTATCACAGTCAGGTAAATTATCTGTTTCACTCTTCGCATCTGAAAAAGTCGGATAAGAGAAAATTTCAGGTTCAGTTTCAGGCTCAAAAAACTCATCAAAATGGTTAGGAAAAAACTCTTCAAAATCAAAACTCAGAGCCCGATCAATCACTTTACGCGAAAAGCCATGGGTGGTTTCATCCATATTGACCGTGCCTGCGACCATGAGATTGAATGGAATACTAATACCGTAATCACAGAAACGCCGCCATAAAACGTCGTATTCATTCCCGGCTAAATTTAGCTTCTCTCTTAATTTTTGTTTACCATCCTTTGGTAACTCTCTGATCACGGTTGGCTTCAATAACGGATCACAACGATAAGAAAACGTGTCGTCATTCCATTCCCATTTTCGAGTTTCAATCACTGATAAGTAGTCAGCAAAATACTGTTCAACCGGCGCTAAATTCATTTCATCTAGACACAACCAAAAGGGACGAACCCCTTTCAACTGCGACTCAACACCAGAAGTAGCATCGGTTTGCATTTGAAGACCGGCATGACTAATTTCCTGCCATGCTTTGACGATAAATGCTAATAATTCGGTTGAAACGTACTCTTCCTTCCCTGTGATTCTCGACGTATACCCCAACAAATCCGTCGGATCGTGCCAATCAGGTCTCACAGAGATTTGGCAAAAGGTGTCTTGTAGTTCTCCTTTAGGGTTGCTACGAAGAGCCTGCTGACGAACGAATCGCGTTTTCCCAGTACCAGAAATACCTGCAAGCAAAAGGAAAGGCTTAGATAAGGGAAATGACGGTACAGTCACGATAGGATTCTCCGTTGGTTGAGAAAAAAGAATTCTCTCTTGGTCATATCCTTTTTCTTTGATAACGCGATAAAAATCGAACAATTCCAGCAGATCTTTCTTCAGCAATTCATCATTGGGTATTGCCTTCGCATCATAGTATTTTGCGATAATACTCGGCTGCTCATAGGACTTACCCAAACTTGTCGTTGCGTTGAGTGAAATAGTTTCAATCCCCCACGACTTTAATCCCGTCAGCTTCTGAAGTAGCATTTCTTTAATATCTTTTGCTCTAGCCTCCGCTGCTGACTTACCAAGCCTTTTGGTTGGATTCGTTGTGCCTTGAATCAGCGATAGATAAATACCTGAGCCATCTGCTTTAAAAAGATAAACGGGATAAATACCGTCTTGAGTTGTTGTGGTGATATCGGGGTCAAGAATGGAAATCCAAGGCACATTGGCCCAATTACCAGCGCCAACACTAGCTTTCACAATATATGAAGGATTGTATTCAGAAGCGATTTGAGAAATTTGATCCTCTAAATCTTGACGAAATGTACGAGCAAGTGGGTGACCTGTAAATTGTTCTTTTGTTGCCTGATTCCATCCCTGGGTTATTTCTTCAAATAATTCTTTTAGCATCCCGATTCCTACACAGTTGAACTGAATTGAAGCACATTGCCATTTGACAGTATTCATACGGTTTAAACAAGAAATTCGTGAGGCCAAACTTCAAAACTTTCAACTTGATCAATCCGTCTAGAATCAAGCCAATCATGACCAACCTCACACAACCTCATACTTTTTCCATACTTCTGCGCGGATAAAATCCATTAACCTGACCGGGTTTTCAACACCTGCGACAGGGACATCACTATGTTCGAAACCATCCCTTATGATCCGGAACTGGCCCAAAAAGCCCGTGAATTGCTGCTGGAATTTCAGGAAAAGATGAGAGAAAAAGATATGAATACAAACCAAATGTATCAGTTTCAGTGTTATATGAATAACCTGATCACCGCCCATTCCATTCAGGCCAAAGCACTGGAAGAATCTGTCTCCGGGCTGTGACAGGCCGTGCTACCGGCGGCGGTTATGGTTGAAGGGCTCGGGAATACTTAAAAAGGAGCAAAGGCTTAAAAACCAGAGGCTTAAAAAACAGGAACTTGAAAAACCGTCACTAAAAACCAGAGCAGCCTCTGGTTTTTACAGGGTTACTTTTTGTCCTGCACCTCAATCAGCATCTGCCGTTCACTTACCGTCACCCGCAAGGCCTGCTTCACTTCAAAACCGAACTGTTTCAGCCAGCCGCCGGTCACCTGAATCATCGGAATGGCATCCGTGTTGTCTGTGCCGTCATGCGACTGCACCCGGCCTGCATGTGTATGGCACAGGCTTTCTGCGTTTCTGTTTATCATCGTCATGCCTTATATCTCCTGCTCATGGCCCAGATATTGCCGCTCAGACACCGTAATTAAATCATGGATAAATGCCAGTACCTGCCATAAATCACGGTAGTTGGTTTGTGGTTGGCCAGCCAGCACAGCCTGCATCAGCATCAGGTACTCACGGGCTTTCAGGTGAATGTTGAAATCACTGGTCTGAATATCGGGTGTTCGGATGTTCATCAGGCACTGTTCAAGGCGTGAAGCAGGTTTGGCTTTACCGTATCGCCTGAGTTGTACTGAGTTCGGAAGGTGTTTTGATTTAGACATGATCTAATCCTGTTGCTATATGAGATTAAATCACCAAACAAAGGTTCCTACACTTCGGGTGGTGAACTGGACAGGGTTAGGAACTACCGCTCAACAGGACACGGCGCGCCGAAGCGCCCCTGCCAGCTCACCAAAATTCAGGTATGCAAAGGCTGCGCATAAAACAACCAGCATCAGCAAGTGTTTTATGCGCCTGTTGATTTTACGGGGTTCCTACGCCCGTGCACCAGATTTTGCCGGTGCGAAAGTAGAGTAATGGGAACAACAGGGTTATTCAAGCGGGAAAAGTATGGAAAAAGTATGAGATAGTGTGATCTGAATGGCATTTCGCAAAAGAGATTTATCAAGTACTTATTTAAATATTTTCAAGTCGTCACTGAGAGGCACAAACCTAAACCGTTAACTCCCTTCCACTTTTCCTAATAAGCAAAGAGAACAATATAAGATCGGGTGAATACTCATCTCAAATGCGTATAATCTCAATTCGCCTTTATACCTAAGTTACCTCAGAGTGCAGATAACTTAGGTATAAGTACAACAAAGGTAATGCTTATGTCTGGGTTAGGTTTTCGTCTTACCATCGACGGGGTGGAAGATGACACGCTGGTTGTGCGTGATTTTCAGGGCTGCGATGCCATCTCCGCCGGGACGGACGGGCTGGGCAGCCCGGTTTACGGCTATCGTTATCAGATTAATTTTGCCAGTCGCAGCGCGGGGCTGACGGCAGAGCAAATCGTCGATCATACTGCCCTGCTGGAAGTGATCCGTGATGGCTTCGTGCTCCAGTGGGTGCACGGCATTGTGCGCAATTTCAGCCGCGGCGACACCGGCCATCATCACTCTTTCTATTCCCTGACGCTGGTGCCGTCGCTGGAGCGCCTGGCACTGCGCCGCAACAGCCGCAGTTTTCAGGATTTAACCGTGCCGGAAATCCTCTCCATCCTGATGAAAGAGATGGAAATCAACGACTATATCGACGGCATCAAACGCACCTGCGCCAAGCGGGAATTCTGCGTGCAGTATCGCGAAACCGATCTGGAATTCTTCCACCGGCTGGCGGCTGAAGAAGGGATCATGTATGCCTTTATTCACCAGAAAGACAAACATATTCTGCTGCTGACTGATGATCCGGAAGGCTTCCCGACCCGTGATGAGCCGGTGCTGTATAACAACCTTTCCGGTGGCGTGAGCGACTTACCTTATATTTCTTCACTGTCCGAGCATTATCAGTCGCAGTCGAACAAAATTCAGATGCAGGATTACAGCCTCAAAAAGCCCGGCTACAGCTTTCAGCAGAGCGCAGAAGCGGTGAATATCAACCAGCTGGAAACCTATGAATACTTCGACCATCCCGGCCGGTTTAAAGACGATGGCAATGGCAAAGCCTTTACCCAAATCCGCCTTGATGCGCTGCGCCGGGAATATCACACCGCGACCGGTAAAAGTGACCAGCCTCGTTTGCAGGCCGGGCTGCATTTTTATGTCGGCGACCACTTTGACCCGGCGATGAACCGCGACTGGATTGTGGTGGCATCCAGCCATCAGGGCAGTCAGCCACAGGCACTGGAAGAAGGCAGCAGCGCCGGGGCAACCACCTATTCCAACCAGTTTAAACTCATCCCCGGTGATAAAGTCTGGCGCGCGATGCCTGAGCCTGCCCCGCAGGTCGACGGCCCGTGTATTGCCACCGTGGTCGGCCCGGACGGCGAAGAGATTTACTGTGATGAATTTGGCCGGGTGAAGCTGCATTTCCCGTGGGACAGATACAGCAACACCGACGATAAAAGCTCGTGCTGGATCCGTGTCTCGCAAGGCTGGGCGGGGCCGCAATACGGCACCGTGATGATCCCGCGGGTGGGTCATGAAGTGGTGGTGTCTTTTCTCAACGGCGACCCCGATCAGCCGATCGTGACCGGCAGAACCTATCATGCCAGCAACAAAGCGCCGTATGCGTTGCCGGATAATAAGACCAAAACCGTGCTGCGCACCGAAACCCATCAGGGCGAAGGCTACAACGAGCTGAGTTTTGAAGATCAGTCCGGCAGCGAGCAGATCTTTATCCACGGGCAGAAAGATGCCGATCTCATTACTGAGAATGATGAGATTCATCATGTGAAACACGACCGGCACCTGACGATTGAAAACAACCGCTGGACGCACATTAAAAAAGACAGTCATCTGACGGTGGAAGAAGAAACCCGGGAGAAAATCACCGGTAATCAGAGTCTGGTGATTGATGGCGAAATGCATATCAAGGCCGGAAAAGTGTGGGTGAATGAAACCGGCACAGAAGTGCACATCAAAGCCGGTGAAACCGTGGTGCTGGAAGCCGGAAATGAGCTGACCCTGAAAGCCGGTGGCAGCTTTGTGAAAGTCGATCCGGGCGGTGTGTCGCTCAAAGGCGCGAAAGTCGGCCTGAACTCCGGCGGCAGCGCTGGCAGTGGCAGCGGTTATGCCGGAGAAGAGGCCGAGCTGCCTAATGAGCTTGAATACATCAAAGGCCCGAAAAGCGCCAAAGGTGGCGGCGGTGGCGGTACCGACCCAAGTGGCTCCGGCGGCGGCAGTGCCGGAACCGGAGCAATTGAACAGACCAACGGCGGCGGAGGCGGCGGCGCTGGAGGAGGTGGCGGCGGTGGTTCGTCATCCGGTGGCGGCGCGTCTGGTGGGTCTGCTGCGGGTGGATCGTCTTCTTCTGCTTCTGCGGGTGGCAGTGCGGCCTCAGCTGTTGCGGCAGCAGCAGGTGCGGCGGCTTCCACGGTGGCTGAAAATGTGCCGAAAATCACCAAACAGGCCCTCAAACATGCGGAAGAAAAACATGCGGCAGCAGTCAAACCCTGCCCTTACGCCAACGGAGGTGATGCATGAGTCAACCCATTCACCTCTGGCTGGCCGAACCCGCTTCATCCCGCTACTGGCTCACAGGGTATCTGCCATTTGAGCAGGCACAGCAACATGCTGCAACCCATGAAACACTTCAGGCGGCACTGGCTGATACCGGCGTTTTATTCTCCGGTCCGGCCTTTGCACAGGTGATGGCGATGTCGCCCCGGCTGGTCCGGGCTGAGACCGCCTGCCAGCTTCCGGCTGAGATCCTCAGTCAGGGCATTGGCCTTGAAAGTCAGGCGGACTATGCCGGTATGCTGGCACATCTGCGCAGCCTGCTGATGGCTGCCATGGATGGTGAGGAAGTGCTGTTTCGGTTTTATGACCCGCAGGTGCTCTTGCCGATGCTGGCAACCATGGCACAGGATGAAGTGGACTTACTGCTGGGCAATTTGTCTTGCTTGTGCGGCATCGCAGACAAGGCACCAATCCGTTATCACCGCAGCGAACAGGCTGCTTTTACCCCGCAATCCGCCACCTGGTGGAAAATTCAGCCTCATCATTTAAAACCGGTGTACAAAACAGATGTGCACGCCCGTTCGCTGGAGCGTTACTGGTGGGAGAAAATCCCCGCCACCATGAATCAGCCCGATGACCCGTATGCCCTGATCCTGAGTGCGCTGGAACAGGCGCAACAGCTGAATTACAGCGATACACAAGCGGAACTGCTGGCATTAAGCACGCTGGCGCGGGAAACCGACACCCCGGCAGAGCAACTGGCCGATGTGTTTTATTTCACCGCGGATGAACGCAATACCCTGTACAGAATCAATAAGGAGAATCAGGCATGAGTGCAACCGGCGCAGGCAGTCACTGCACGACGTGTGAAAAATACGACCACTGGATTGAGCTGGTGGTGGTGGATGAGCACAACCAGAGCTTTGACACAGTCAAAGGCACGCTGACCGATGGCAGCGGCAAAAAACACGATATCGAAATCAGCGATCAGCCACTGTTGGTGGAAGGGTTAGCACCGGGGCGGATAACACTCAGCTTGCAGAAAAAACCATGGCTGAAACAGGCGCAGGCGCGCACCCCCAATCAGGCAGACGATGACCCGGTGCAGCAGTGGCTGGATGAGAACCCGACCGGTCATGAGGCAAGCGAACGTCAGCTGCAGAACGCCACCATGGGTGATTTGGTCTCCAAAGGGAAAACCCAGAAAACCCTGCCGGAACGTCACCGGGCAGGTCAGGCAGGCGCACTCAAACTAGCCACGGATAACAGTTATGTGGTGAAAATACAGGGCGCGAATTACATCACCCTGCGGCTGGGCATGTTTTTTGATGGTACGGCGAATAATACTTATAGTGCCAACTGGGGAAAGAAAAAACTGGACGCCTACGCCGGGACCTGGCGCGGTTATTACCTCGCCAATCAAGACAAGCCTTTCAAAGACTGGCCAGCGGAAAGCCTGGAATTTCCTAATGATGACGATTTTCACTGGTTCTGGCAAAAAGATGAAGATGTGGAAAGCAGCGCTGCCAATGAGTGGACTAATGTACAGAAACTTTATGATTTATACATGGAAAAAGCTTTTAACGATGACAATTCTGTTTTCTATCATAAAGAATATATTACCGGTATCGGTACAGGTAATAGTACAGAAATAGCCAAAGCTGATGAATCCACACTAGGTCAGGGATTAGGTACCGGGGATTATGGCGTCACCGCCAAAGTCTCTACAGGGATAAAACAGTTATGTGAACAAATACCTGACTTATTCAAGTTTATTAAAGAACGTTCTCCTGAACTAGTTGATGGAATTACTAAATTCGAATTTGATGCCTTTGGTTTTAGCCGGGGAGCGGCAGCAGCCCGCCATTTTATTCATACCGTCCTCGACGGGAAAAAAAGTCAGTTTGCTAAAAAGCTGCGTAAAACCTGTCAAAAAGAGCAGATTTTTCTCACCCCGGTGTTTGACTGGAAAAACAATGAGCAGTGTGAAGTCACCTTTGCCGGAATTTTTGATACTGTCGCGGCCATTGCCCAGATGAACCACTTCGACTTTACCCCCCATAATACCCGGAACGGAAAGGTGCGCCTGTGGCTGGACCCGAAACGGGTGAAACATGCGGTCCACCTGACTGCCTCTTCACAAACAGAGTACCGCTATAACTTCTGCCTGAACCGGTTTAATCCGGCAAAGAATTTTCATGAACTGTCGCTGCCCGGTGCCCATTCGGATATTGGTGGCGGTTATTTTTCACGCCAGTCCTTCGAGCCGGATTTTTTACTGCCGCTGTTTGAACATAAGCAGATCGCACAAAAAACCCAAATCATCGATGATGACTGGTTCTCTGAACGCGAATATCAGCGTGTGAAGGCAAAGCTGACCGAAAAACTGCAAAAAACTTACCAGATGGAGGCAGAAGCCGGCTGGAATATGGCCGATTATCAGATCCGGTTTAAAAAACAGAAGCGCAAACGGGGCAACAGTGATCGCCGTACCGAGTGGAAAATTACCGGCGAATTATATATTCAGCGGATTGTCGAAGGGGATTTATCACGACTGTATCTGCGGGTGATGTATGGACTGGCTGAGTTTTATGGTGTACCAGTTTCGGACATTAACGAAAATAACTACCCGGTCTGGACAGATCCAGATGAGCTATATTATACCGTACCTGATACCCTGTTAAATTCAGTAACAAAAGAGAAATATCCCTACGGAAAACTATGTCAGGAGATACTTCAAATGGCAAAAAGTGGTGATATGAATACATTAAGTAATTCGTTGTCGCATCAAAGTTTTCAACAGAAAATGATGCAGCTTAATTTGATTCATCATTCATCGTCAACCGGGATCGCTAATCCACCCAATCTCAAACATGGACATTATGAACGTGAAGTTTTTGCCTGCAATAAAAATGATTAAATTTGGCCTTGGTTGTATTTTTACATTGGTATCAGTGTTTGGCTGTGCCTCATCGCCCCCGAAAGATATGCCCGCATGGAAAATTACCATAGCGACTCCCAGCTTTTATAACGTTCGGGTGACAGGAGCATATGGTGTCAATGAGGCCGAAGACTGGACAGTCTTAGTCCATAACTTCACCCAATTATCATGGAGAAATGGCATAGAAAAAACAAAAAAATGGCTATCAAATAATAGTTATGACGGTTTTGGAATACCTTTAAATCCACTGGTCAATATCACCAGCAGACAAATTGGCAGTGGCACCAAGGTATTACCCAGCAGTATCTATGTTTACTGGGTTTCTTATGTCAATCAACCTAAATTCTATGTGACCAGATATGATGTACCAGAAAAGGTACGCAAATATATCCAAACTAAAGATTTTTATACAAGCCGGGATGGTAAAAAACAGTCTTGCTACAAAACAGATTTTGTTTTTGGCTTATTACCCAATGGCCACGCAAAAGTCTGGTTAGCCGGATGTATGACTTATACTTATGTTACTGAACTACCACCAGCACTGGAACCGGAACGAGATTATAATGGCTTCACTTTGGATCATTATCGAAATCCGAAAAGTGGTACTAAAAGAACCGTCATTGATCGGGCCAAAAAAGCCGGAGTCACCATCGACCCAATCCCATGGGATAAAGTCAATCAAATCTACTGGAACAATAAAACTGATAAAGTCGATTCAATTGAAGATTATCTGCCAAAGGCGGAGCAATAAATCCATGCAACCAATCTGTCGCAGCCTTATCAAGATGTTGTCTGTCGTAATAATTGGTGGCTGCGCCTCTTCGCCCCCGAAAGATATGCCTGTATGGGAAATTACCATAGCGACTCCCAGCTTTTATTCTGTTGGTGTTATAGAAGCTTATGGTGTCAATGAGAAAGAAGACTGGACGGTACTAGTTCATAGCTTTATGCAAATTTCCTGGAGAAATGGGATTGATAGAGCGAAAGAGTGGCTGTCAAATAATAGTTATGACGGTTTTGGAATACCTTTAAATCCACTGGTCAATATCACCAGCAGACAAATTGGCAGTGGCACCAAGGTGCTACCCGAGAGTATCTATATCTTTTGGATCTCTTATATCCATCAGCCTAAGTTCTATGTCACCAAATATGATGTACCGGAAAAAGTGCGCCAGTTTATCCAGACCAGACGGACCTATATTCGGCGGGATGGTGTAAAACGTCCATGTTATAAAACAGATTTTGTGTTTGGTTTATTGCCCAATGGCCACGCAAAAGTCTGGCTGGAGGGCTGCGCTACCTATACATATGTTACAGAGCTACCACCAGCACTGGAACCGGAACGAGATTATAATGGCTTCACTTTGGATCATTATCGAAATCCGAAAAGTGGTACTAAAAGAACCGTCATTGATCGGGCCAAAAAAGCCGGAGTCACCATCGACCCAATCCCATGGGATAAAGTCAATCAAGTCTACTGGAACAAAAAACGGTATAAAGTCGATTCAATTGAAGATTATCAGCCAAAGGCGGAGCAATAAATCCATGCAACCAACCTGTCGCAGCCTTATCAAGATGTTGTCTGTCGTAATAATTGGTGGCTGCGCCTCGTCGCCCCCGGAGGATATGCCCGCATGGAAAATTACCATTGCCAGTCCCAGCTTTTATTCAGTTGGCATCACTGAGGCTTATGGAGTCAATGAAGCTAAAGACTGGACGGTATTTGTCCATAACTTTACTCAACTGTCGTGGAGAAATGGGATAGATAAAGCAACAAAATGGCTACCCGATGCTGACTATGATGGCTTTGGTATCCCATTACACTCTTTTGTCAATCTATCAAGTCGACAAATTGGTAGTGGAACTAAGGAGCTGCCCGACAGTATCTATATTTACTGGATCTCTTATATCCATCAGCCTAAGTTCTATGTCAACAAATATGATGTACCGGAAAAAGTACGTCAGGTTATTCAGACCAGGCGGTCTTTTGTTCGTCCCGATGGGGTAAAGCGTCCGTGCTATAAAACAAATTTTGTGTTTGGTCTATTACCCAATGGCCACGCAAAAGTCTGGCTGGAGGGATGTGCCACTTATACCTATGTCACTGAACTCCCACCAATCTTAACACCGGCTAAAGACTCCAGTGGTTTTGGCCCGGGACGTTATTCCGGTGGTGATGCATCTTTAAAAAAACGGGCGGAAAAAGCAGGTGTCACAACCCCGCTGTATCCAATCCCATGGGATAAAGTCAATCAAGTCTACTGGAACAAAAAACGGTACAAAGTCGATTCAATTGAAGATTATCTGCATGAATAAAACAGATCAGCAGCGAACACGGCAAATCACAACATGGCTCAAGCAGGATATGCTGCGGATGAAAGCACTTGAGTGCGTTCGCTTACTGGGGTTACCAGACTGCTATATTGCCGCCGGTTTTCTGCGTAATCTGGTCTGGGACCACCAGCATGACAAGCCCAATGCGACACCGCTTAATGATGTGGATGTGATCTACTTTGATAAGAAGGAACCGCAGCCAGCGCGCTATCTGCACTATGAACAGCTGCTGAAAGCCATGCTGCCACAGGTGCAATGGCAGGTGCGTAATCAGGCCCGGATGCATGTAAGAAATGGAGACGCCCCCTACCACAGCTCACTCGATGCGATGCGTTACTGGCCGGAGAAAGAAACAGCCGTCGCGGTCCGCTTGCTTGATGATGGTTCGCTCGACTATCTTGCCGCCTTTGACTTTAACAGCTTGTTTGCCGGGAAAGTCACACATAACCCCCGGCGTGACTACGCGATTTTTGTACAGCGGGTGAACACCAAAGGCTGGCTGAACCAATGGCCAAAACTTCGGCTGTTCAGCCTCCGCTAAGCTATATTCAAAGTATCACCGGCTCATCCTCTGTCACCCCATGAAACATATCAAAACAATTCATCTGATTCGTCATGCCAAATCCAGCTGGAAAGATGAGTCGCTGGCCGATATCAAACGGCCGTTGAACAAACGCGGCTTGCGCACGGCGCCTGTGATGGCAAAAGTTATCTGTCAGGCCGGATGCGACTTTCAGGCAGTTTTTTGCAGCCCGGCAGTCAGAGCACAAGCAACCATTCAACTGATGCATCAGTCACTGCCTGAACTTGATTTTCACTGGGAAACCATCGCGGATTTGTATACGTTTGACAGCCGCGATCTGCTGGCATGGTGCCGTTCGATGGATGACTCGCTGAATGAGATTGTCATCGTCGGCCATAACCCGGCCCTGACGGATTTATGTGAAATGCTGAGTGGTTGTGAAATCAAGCATATTCCGACGTGTGGTTATGTAAAACTGGTTTCCGCATCGCCGCTCAAATGGCATCAGATTGTGGGAAAAAGCTTTCACATGGCCGCATTTTTAAAACCAAATCAATTCATGTAAAACCAAAGCAGCTCATGTATAACCAAAATAGCTCATGTATAACCAAAATAGCTCAGCCCGACGAAATGACATCAGCGATCTGAGGATAAGTAGCCGGATAAAAAAATACCCCGCCAAAGCGAGGTATCTGAATATGTACAAGCTGAAAATGATCAGGCCAGTTGTGCCAGTAATGCTTTTGCCACACCTTCAGAGCTGGCCGGGTTTTGTCCGGTCACCAGCTTGCCGTCTTCGACAATGTAGGGTGCCCAGTCAGCGCCTTTTTCATACAGCCCGCCCAGACGAATGAATTCATCTTCAATCAGGAATGGCACCACGTCAGTCAGCTCAACACCGGCTTCTTCACTGTTGGTAAAGCCGGTCACTTTTCGGCCTTTGATCAACGGTTCACCGTTAGCCGCTTTGACATGGCGCAATACACCGGAAGCGTGGCAGACAAAACCAATCGGCTTGCCAGCGCGTTCGAATGACTCAATCAGGCTGATAGATTTTTCAGATTCAGCCAGATCCCACAATGGCCCGTGACCACCCGGATAAAAGACGGTATCAAACTCATCGTGATTGATTGTTTCAAGCTTGACGGTATTGGCCAGCGCTTCCTGTGCAACCGGGTCCGCTTTGAAGCGATGTGTCAGCTCAGTCTGGAAATCTTCTAAATCACTTTTCGGATCCAGCGGTGGCTGACCACCCAGTGGAGAAGCTAATACAATCTCTGCGCCTGCATCTTTGAAAATGTAATAAGGGGCCGCAAATTCTTCCAGCCAGAAGCCGGTTTTTCCACCTGTGTTGCCCAGTTCGCTGTGAGAGGTGATTACCATTAATACTTTCATTGCTTTCTCCTGTTACCGTGAAGTTCACGGTCATCTGATTGAGTTGTTGCTGCACGACCCCTTTGCTTTGATGGCGCTCTGAATCCTGCATCTTGAGGTCACTTGGGTATATTGTTTATCTGTGTTATTTCAGCATCTCTGTCAGCATTTCCTGCTTTTGCTGATAAGGTGCCTGAAGCCGCTGACTCAGTTCGCTGTTCCGGCTTTGGACCACAACCGGTTTCGCATGGGAGAACCGGCGGAAACCGTGAATCCCGTGGTACGCACCGATACCGGAAGCTCCGACCCCGCCAAATGGCAGGCTATCAATGGTGGCATGGCTCATGATGTCATTGACCACCAGCGCCCCGGAAGTTGTCCGGCTGGCAAAGGCCTGCTGTTTTGCTTCCTCTTCGCCAAAATAGTAAGCCGCCAGTGGCCTTGGGTGTGCGTTAATATAATCAATCGCCTCACCGGTACTCTGGCAGGTCATCACCGGCAACAGCGGACCAAAAATTTCTTCCTGCATGATCTGCATGTCGTCGGTCACATTCAGCACCAGATGCGGGGCGATTTTCCGGCTGAGCTCATCAAAATCAGGCTCACCTTCCGGCGCCAGGCTGATAATTTCAGCCCCTTTTTGTCTGGCATCTTCCAGTAACGAGATCAGACGCTGATAATGGCGCGGTGAAACAATCGAAGTATAGTCTTCATTGTCTTGCAGTTGCGGGAAACTTTGTGCCATAAATGCTTTGGATGCGGTCACAAAGTCCGCGACCTTCGCCTGTGGCATCAGCATGTAATCCGGTGACAGGCAAATTTGCCCGACATTAAATGTTTTCACCGTCAGTGTGCGCTCTGCAACATGCGTTGCGTCGGCACTATCGTCCACCACAACCGGAGATTTCCCCCCGAGCTCCAGTGTCACCGGCACCAGATTCTCTGCCGCTGCCCGCATAACATGGCGGCCAACGCTGGTACTGCCGGTAAAAATCAGGTGATCAAATGGCAGTGTACTGAATGCCTGCGCCGTATCGGCTTCTCCCAGCACCACGGTCAGTTCTTCCGGATCAAAATAACGGGCGACTAGCTCAGCCAGTAATGATGACGTTGCCGGGGTAAGTTCTGACGGCTTGAGCATCGCAGTATTGCCTGCGGCAAATACGCCCGCTAAAGGTCCAAAAGATAAATTCACCGGAAAATTCCACGGACTGATAATGCCAACCACGCCCAGAGGCTGAGACTGAATCCAGGCCTGGGTTGTACTATCCGGCGTTTCTGCCTGTTCCGGCTGCATCCACTGTTCCAGATGGTCTGCTGCATGTTTTAAAGCGTTGATTGTTGTTGCGACATCCGCCACTAAAGACTGATAAATACTGCGGTGACCGAAGTCAGCACGCATCGCCTGCGTCAGTAACTGATGATTTTCCTGAATCAGGCGGATACTGCGCATCAGTCGATCGCGACGGAGTTCGGCACTGGCAGGGCCTGCCGCCAGTTGTGCCCGTTTCATACGGTTCAGGATAGCGTTCATATCATCAAGAGATTGTGCGGTCATGGCTGTCTTCCTTTGGCTTTTACTGATTTTTCAGCGTGACGTTATCGATTATTTCACTCGCTGTTTGCGTTGAAATCATCATACGACTGATTGCAGTGCAGAGGCTAACAATGCTATTTTACCGGGGGTATAAATATATTTATGGGCTTATCATGTCACTGGTTCGTTTACGTACATTTATTGAAGTTTACCGGCAAGGTTCTATCAGCGGCGCAGCGCGGTCACTCAATCTGACTCAGCCTGCGGTGTCACAGCATATTGCCGGGCTGGAAGTCGCCATTGGCCGGAATTTATTTGAACGCCAGCCGGATGGCGTGAAGCCGACATCAACCGCCGACGATCTGGCAGCTGACATCGGTGATAAGCTGGACAGTGCCGAAGCCGCACTCGCCTCGGCACGGGCCAGATCAATGGATGTCGCCGGTGCCTTACAGATTATCGGCCACGCCGATTTTATGGCAGAAGTGCTGGCGAAAGAGCTGACGCCATTGCTGGAAGACGGAATCCGGGTGCGCATGCATACCGGCGACGGTCCGATGGTCAATCAGATGTTACTGGAAGGCCACTGCGATCTGGGGATTTCAGCCCATCCGGTGACCGACAGCCGGCTGAAAAGCGAGTTAATTCTGACGGATAAAGTACTGGCCGTTGCCGCACCATCAGTGGCTGAACGGCTGAATCAGTCCGGCGATTTACTGACCGCAATGACCCGGGAACCTCTGGTTGCTTACAATCTTGAACTCTCGCTCATTGATAACTGGCTGGCGAAGAATAAGCTGTCTGCCACACAGGTCATTCCATCCGTCGTTGCGCAGGACATGCGGGCATTAAGAAGCGTGCTGATTCAGGGATTTGGCTGGTCAGTGTTGCCACACTATCTCTGTCAGTCGCAGATTGATACCGGTGAACTCGCCATCATCCACCCACCGACAGGCGACACTGAGATTCACTATTATCTGATCTGGCCCCCCAGTGCATTGCGTCAGGTTCGGGTGGCTCATGCCAGGCAAATCTTACTACGGCATATACGGCACCATGAAATACAGACCGCTCTACCCAAGTGACCTCAGGATGCATGTTCAGCGGGAATTGATGGGTTGCCAGAGTAAAAAATAGCCTCCGGCAGGAACGGCGATGAAAGATAAACACGCTCCAGGAAAGACTGATTCAGCCGGATCTGACCCGTTGAATCCAGGTCAGACCGGCATGCCAGTATCATCTACTCTTGATCAAAGATAAAAACGTTAATCAGAGATAAGAACGTGGCTCAGAGATAAGAAAGTGCATTAAAGATCGTGCGGTTTTTATCTTCTATTTTGCGTCTGCCATGCATCACGCGGGTATTATCAATCATCACAATATCGCCTTCCTGCCAGTTAACCTCGTACGTAAACGTCTCGCACAGCTGTTCCATTTGCGCCAGCAGCGCTTCAGGAATCGATGTCCCATCAGTAAAGGTAATCACCGGCTTTTCGTAATGAGTCGATGGCCCGAAAATACTATTGGCGAAATTGTATTTTTCATCGGCATTGACATGGCTCTTCCGGATAGCCGGGGTACGAAAGCTGTACTGAATGGAGTGATCCTCATTCAAACGAATCTCTGATGATCCGGACTGCTCTGTCAACCGGAGCAGATGATCCAGTTGTATCTCTTCAATACAGGACGGCGCATCCGCTTGTCCGGCTAATGCGTGAAACGCAAAGCGCTGCCACTTTTGCTCTTCCACCTGACGTGTATAAACAATGTCTTGCTCAAGAAATATGGCTTTCTGTGCATCACTCATGTGGTCATACACCTGTTTTCCGTCACACACGGTTGTCTGAGAGCCATAAGCAGGCGCATCCTGACAATAAAACCAGCATAAGTCCGGCCAGAAAGGGCTGTTCCCGTTTTCACAATGCAGACCAATTTTGTCATACCCGGCATCCACTTTCTGCGCCGTATCGCCATCGAAAGTCCGGGCCGGGTCCAGGCTGATCCGGCTGCTTGTCTGCCGTACCAGTTCTGAAAAACAGCTGATACTGTGCTCAAAATCTCTGAGAACGATGTATCCATGCGCTGCAAGTTTCTCAAGCAAATAACCTGGCTCAGGCAAAGATGTTTTATCTGTATCAAGTGGCTTGATCACCAGCCCTGTTTTCTGATGATGATAAGATTCAGCAAACTGCATTCTGTGCTCCCTTGTATGTTGACATAAATTCAGCGATTACTTTGCGACGGGGACGACCGGTCACCGTAAATAAACGGCGAACCACTGACTCACTATGAGGAATAAATAAAGGATTGCGGATATGTTCAATCTGATTGAGATGCTGCACAGCATAATCCTGTACAGACTGTCTGAGTTTGCCGGGATCGGCCTGTGGGTCAACAATGAAAATACCCTGAAGGAACTGGTCCTGGTCACCGTAGACAATCACATTGAAGATTCCGGGTAAAGTCTGATAAGCCGACTCCAGCCACTCCGGAGAAATATTGCGGCCATTGGCGGTAATAATCATGGTTTTCTTTCTGCCGGTCACAGAGATATACCCCTCTTGATCCTGACTCGCCAGATCACCGGTATGCAGCCAGCCATCATCATCAAGATCACAACAGCTTGGATCGTTCTGATTCGCATACCCGGCAAATAATGAGCTGCTGCGAATGCAAAGCTCTCCATCACCGGCAATCCTGACCTCAACATGCCTGAGTGGTTTCCCCACGGTGCCAATACGATTCGCGCCCCGGTGATTCCAGGTCGCTACAGAGCTGTTTTCACTCAGTCCATATCCCTGATAAACCGGAATGCCGTAACCATCCAGCTCAAGCAGCGTCTCTTTTGTGACCGGGGCTCCACCCGCAGCCAGCAGCGGCACACGTGCACTGCCAAACAGGGCTTGAACCCGTTCATCATGCTGATCATATTGACGCGCTTTTTCTGCCAGCGCATCAACAAGTGCAGGGGTCAGTGTCATGGCTGACGGGGCGGTCTGATGGATTAAATTCAACCGTTGCTCCGCTGTCACGCCGGGATCTCCCAGCGGGGCCATATCCGCAGGAGGCATCAATAAACATCCACCGCTGGTTAACGGCATATAAATGGCCGTTACCTGCTCAATCAGCAGGCTCAAAGGCACCAGATTCAGATAACACTGATAGTCATCCTGATTGACACATGCCCGAAGAGAGCGGACCAACTCATTTAACCCCTCACTGCGAATCCGGACGCCTTTTGGCGTTGATGTGGTCCCCGAGGTATGAATCACTTTGATAACCTGGTCCTGCTGTGCAGGCAGAAATTCAGTCAACGGTTCATCTTTGCGTAACTCACCGGAACAGACACCGACCGCCAGCGTGATTTCTGGTAGTGTCACAGCCTGTTGCCGCCATTGCTCCAGTCTGTCGGCACCTGTTTCATCCGTCAGAATGATCTTGCATGATGACAGTAAAAATGCAGCCTGTTCAGCAGAAAATGCCAACGGCACCGGGACTTCAATCTGATCAGATAACATCAGTGCAATATCAGCAACAACCCACGCCGGGGTATTGCCCATCACGATCCCGATATGGCTTCGGGGCTCAGCATATTCAGACAATTGCCGGGCCAGGTAAGCGGCTTCTGAAATCAGTGTTTCATAACTCAACACCAGCTTTTGACCACATGACTGATCAAGTTGAATCACCGCCGGAGCGTGGGGGGATAATGTCGCTTGTTTCAGAACAGAATAAATAATGTTCATATCGCCACCTGTGTCTCTGACAAATTTGCCTGGTGAATATGCATCAATTCCGGAACCATAAATTTACCGCAATATTTTTCGAAAAGATTTCCGCACTGCTTCAGTAAAATAATGACGGTTTCAGGTGACTGATCGTAATAGGTTCCCCATATTTCTCTTTCATGCTGAGAAAGCTTCTGAGGTGAAGCATCACATAAATAAACATAGGGAATGTCGTAATGATTAAATAATTTCCTCAAATTTCTGGTTGTCGTGCACAGAATGGCTTTATTTCCCATTAACCATGTAATTAAAGGCAGCAGATTAATCAAATCTGCCGCTGCAGAGGGCTTATCGGATGCCAGAGAACCTATTTCCACAATCTGGTTTCTGGCAATCGTTTGTGAGGTTGCCATCCGGATTTTATCTGTTAACGAATCCTCAAGATACCGTTCAGAAAAGAAGGGCTTATCATCAGATCCAAATGAAATTCCGGCACTGGCCAGTATATTTTCGTTTGAGATCCCAAAGCTCGAAACAATGATATCCGGCTTTGGTTTTATTTTGGCCTGATAGTTTTTTAAATAGATATCAGATATATAGTCTTTTGCTTTTTTTGCAGATGAATCACCCGCCCGTACAATTCGGATGTTGATATTATTCAGGCGATGATCTTTAAGAATAAAATTTTTCATTATTATTTTCTCAACTATAAAACTTATTCCAACTGACGTATTTACTTCCTGCGATAAATACGTTACTGGCATTTTTATTAGCCGGGAATGTTTTAACAGGACAAAAAACTGTTGAAAGAAGACATGAGATCGCCGGGAATTATAAGCCAGCTGAATAGACAGATATAACCAGATAACCTGAGGATCTATTTTAAGGTTGCCCGGATGTATAGATAAGTCATCACCTATTGTTATTAATAATTCACAAAATGAATGAATTGGGCCGTATTTTTACCAGAACGGGTCAGTTGACAAAGGATCTGTAGTATATATTATGTACATAATTGATATGAACTTGATATCTATCAATATAAATTAGTATGAATTGTGAAAGTCGTATCAAAATTATCAACTGTTTCACTGAACCGGAGCTTTATGTGCCAATCACCCTGAAGGATCAATCCGACCTTTTCGCCGTCAAACGCGTCATCGACCATCATGTGACCGAGCTCCCTCACCAACACGCTCAGGGGCAGTTGATCTGGATGAAGCAAGGCGTATTATCCGCTCAAACTGATCACCAGCAATGGCTGATTCAGCCTGGAATGCTGATCTGGATTCCTCCTTATGTGACTCATCAGGCGCACTGCAAACACTCAGCCACGCTATGTGTACTGTATTTGCCACCGGATCTGGCTGAAAGATGGCCCGGTGAGGTTCGTCTGATTCAGGCATCCACATTGGCGATTGGCATCATTGATACGTTTCTTCTCCGGGATATTTCCTGCCAAAACAAACAACGTCAGCTGATGACACTGCTGCGGGATGAACTGGAACACACACACTGTGATGCGTATATTCTTCCCCTGCCGGAGGATTCCCGTTTGAAAAAGATCACCGATCAGTTAATTCAGCATCCAGCCATGAGAAAAAGCCTGAGTGAGTGGGGAAGAAAAGTCGGTGCCAGTGAGCGCACATTATCCCGGTTATTTATGAAAGAGACAGGACTGAATTACCGGAGCTGGTGTCATCGTCTCCGTCATAACGCTACATTGGCAGGCCTGCGTGATGGACTCACCAATGATCAGCTGGCAGAACAACTTGGGCTTTCATCCGGAGATTCGTTGAGTCACTGGGTTCAGCGCGCTTTCGGCATGTCACCGGGTGCACTTCGCAAGACACTCGTCTGAAACCGGTCATTCACCCAGCTGCTGAGACAGATAGTCAACCACCACCCGCAGCTTCGCCGAAGCTGACAACCGGTCCGGGTAGATCGCCCAGAAATCCGCGGGCTGAGTGTATTCCGGCAGCACCTGTACCAGAGCACCGGCTTCCAGTGCTTCCCTGACACTCCAGACCGAGCGCAACATAATCCCTGCACCATCCAGGCACCAGCGCTTTGCCACTTCACCATAATTGGTTTTCATCGCAAATGTCACTTTCGTCTCCACTGCCTGCTGGTCCTGAACCATTTTCTTCTGAAACAACTGCCACTGCTCACCAGCCTGTTCTCTTTCACGGATCAAAATACAACGGTGCTGTTTCAGATCTTTCAGGGTTTGCGGGTGACCGGCGGCTTCAAGGTAGCCGGGCGAAGCACATAATATCCGGTGGTTGGTATAGATTTTCTTCGCGATCAGATCAGAAGGCATCACCGGCCCGGTGCGGATTTCCAGATCAAACCCTTCTGAAATCAGGTCCACCGGACGATCGAGCAACTCCAGATCAATCTCCAGCTCCGGATATTGTTGCGGTAATCCGGATAACAACGGTGCAACGCAGTGGCTGCCAAAGCCGGTGCTGGTGACAATCCGCAGGGTACCGGTCGGCACCATCTGCTCATTCTTCAGCGCCTGCATCATCTGTTCTGACACATCGAGCAGCTTTTCCGCCCATTCCAGTGCGACCTTTCCCTGCGTCGTGAGCGCCACATGCCTCGCTCCCCGGTGAAACAGACGAATCCCCAGCGTGCGTTCCAGCATCGCCACCCGTTTACTGACATAAGCCGGAGATGCGTTCAGCCGTTGGGCTGCCGCAGAAAAACCGCCGGTTTTGGCGGCCAGTACAAACACTTTGATATCATCAGGATTCGGATAATGACTCACGATTCGTTACTCTTGCGTTCACAATTTGCGGCTTATCACACCAGTTCGTTTGTCATAAGATAACTCAGATTCACACTGTACCCAAAAATTTACTACACCCAATAAGAACATCAACATTCAGGATAAATGATGAAAACATTCAATATTGCGGTTATCCCCGGAGACGGCATCGGCAAAGAAGTGATTCCCGAGGGCATCCGGGTACTGGAGGCCGCTGCCGCCAGACACGATATCTCATTCAACTGGACCGAATTTGACTGGAGCTGTGAAACCTACCAGCAAAAAGGCTATATGATGCCGGAAGATGGCCTTGAGCAGCTCAAAGCATTTGATGCGATTTATTTAGGCGCAGTTGGCTTTCCCGGTGTGCCGGATCATATCTCGCTGTGGGGATTACTGCTGCCGATTCGCAGAAGCTTTGATCAGTACGTGAACCTGCGTCCGGTCCGTTTGTTTGATGGCGTTCCCTGCCCGCTGGCCGGAAAAAAGACCGGCGATATTGATTTTTATGTGGTGCGGGAAAATGTGGAAGGTGAATACTCCAGCATCGGCGGGGTACAATATGAAGGCACCGATGATGAAATCGTGATTCAGCAAGCCGTGTTTACCCGCAAAGGCACGGACCGGATTCTGAAATATGCCTTTGAACTGGCCAGCCAAAGAGACGCGAAAAAAGTCACTTCTGCGACCAAATCCAACGGGATTTTCCACTCCATGCCGTACTGGGATCAGCGCTTTGAAGCCATGAGCGCACAATATCCGCACATCAAAACCGATCAGTTCCATATCGATATTCTGACGGCGAATTTCGTCCGGATGCCGGAACACTTTGATGTGGTGGTTGGCTCAAACCTGTTTGGCGATATCCTTTCTGATCTCGGCCCGGCCTGCACCGGCACCATCGGCATCGCCCCTTCAGCAAATATCAATCCGGAGAAGACCTTTCCGTCGATGTTTGAACCGGTCCACGGCTCTGCGCCGGATATTTATGGTCAGAATATTGCTAACCCGATCGGCACAATCTGGGCTGGCGCTATGATGCTGGATCATCTGGGCTGTCCGGCAATCCATCACGATATCCTCAATGCAATTGAAGTCGTCTTGCAGGAGGGATCATGCCGGACCCGCGATATGGGCGGCAATGCTTCTACCAATGAGTTGACCGAAGCGATTTTGCAGCAAATCAAGTCAGAATAAATAACATCTCTGGTCAGAATAAATAACATCTCTGGTCAGAATAAATAGCATCTCTGGTCAGAATCAATAATATCCGCACGGGGTGAGTGAGCGCATCTCCACCCCGTGATTTCAGGCAGTTATTCACCTGAACCAGCAATGTTGCAATATGCATAGCACGTATTTATCATATGTTTACGCCACACGACCCCTTCTGAGTTCAATGGAACGAATCGATTTTACAAACACCAAAGATGAAGTTGCTGAGATTATCAAACGAGAAATCATTGCCGGCAACATCACTAATCAACATACGATTACCCAAAATTATATTGCCGAACAATTCGGGTTATCGAGAATGCCGATTCGTGAAGCGTTTAATACCTTAATTCAGGAAGGCTTAATTATTAAGCTGAATAACCGAAAGTTAAAAGTGGTAGAGATCAACACCCGGACACTGACAATTTATAATCAGATGTTATCGGCAGCAGAGTACGTGCTGCTCATGAGTTTCCGGGAAGATAAACGGGTTTATCAGACATTATCAGAACAGCTACAGGCCAGTGGTCATCCACAGCAGGATTTAATTGCGTTTCACCATGCACTGTCAGAGATGACAAGTGATGATTACACCCGCCATTATCATCTCAGTACGCTGAATATTTTCTGGATGCACAGTATCCGGTATTGTCATCCCGATTGTGCTCTATCTGTTTCTTATATAAAAAAAGCGCTAGAATTATTACACAACGAAGCCATTGATGAGATTCATATTCAATCACTGGTTGCCAGTGCCAACCAGACTATCTTAAATGCAATTAAATGATGAATTTTAAACCCATTAATCTTTTACCCGCCCGTGAAAGAGTGGCTGCTGAGCTGCGGAAAGCGATTCTTTCTTCACAATATCAGGAAGGCGATATCCTGACGCTCGATCAGGTGTCTAAGTTATTAGGCGTGTCAGTGACTCCGGTCCGGGAAGCATTTCAGCTCCTCAATAGTGATGGCTTAATTAAACTCAGACCAAACAAAGGCGCCATTGTTTTAGGCGTCAACGAGCAATACATCAAAGAACATTTCGAGCTTCGGCTGATTTTAGAAAGTGAGATGATCAAAAAGCTCTGTGACAATCAGGACGCTGATATTTCTGAAATCTGTAATATTTACGAAAAATCTAAAGAAGAAGTTGAACAGGGAATTTTTGATAATTATTCCAACCTGAATCAGGCCTTTCATATGGCTATTTGGCAGGCCGCGGATAACAGCCGTATTTTCTCAATTCTGAGTTCTTTGTGGAACGGACTTTCCATGGAAAATAACACCACGGAAAAAGATTATGCCATGAAGTCGCTCAATGAACACAAAGACATAATCAACGCGCTCAAAGCCAGGGATTCACAACACGCTTATCAGTTAATGCGGGAACATATCCTGCGAAGTGAAAAAGATATGCTGACTCATATCCGGCCAGACTGAAGATAAACACGCGCGAATACGCAAATGTTCCAGAGATACAGGGATAAAAAGAACCGGACAGCAAAGAGATGCTGCCCGGTTTTTTATTTTTCCACACCGTACTGACCAAATCTTTCCCGCAAAATCAGTTCATTGATTTCAGCCAGATAGGCCTGCAGGGAATGCGGTTTTCCGCGTTGACAGGTATAAACATCCTGATGACAAACCAGACAGGTTCTTGGCTGAATATGCGTGTCCCTGCGGCTGATACTCATTCCATTCGTATCAATAATATTTAAATCCATTAACGCACCCAGCGGATGATGGTCTTCAATATCAATCGCCCATTTTTTCAGTTTGGTCGCAGAGAAACAGCTCGTTGTGATCAGAGCATTCGGGCCTAACCCGGTCCAGAAAACTTTTTGCATCCGGATAGCAAAGCCGTTTATCTCCGTCACCCGGTTGATTTCTTCCAGTGCAGCATTCATCACCAGCAGACGGGTTTCCGTATGCGGACTATAGGGCATTTTCCGCCAGCCTACTGTAATCATCGGGCTGGTTAACATCTTTCGCCAGTGCTGGTAAATTTTCGCCTGTTCCAGCCGGTCTGCAAGCTGTGCTGCCTGAGCATTATTTCCGGAATTAGATTTCATTCTCTGTCTCCCGATGGATTGATTATAAAGTCAGATTGGACTCAATCAGCTCAGCATCCGGAGATAATTCAATCAGCGGCTGTTCAATTTGATTGACGTTCTTTCCGTGACACTCACATAGACCAATCACGTAAACATGATCGTAATCCTTTGGCTGAATCGTCACCAGCGCACCATAAGTCGCCTTATTCAGACAATTCGCTTCCGCGCAGTATTCACAATCGCCTTGTTTGTAATGTTTCCAGTAAGCGAACCAGTCACGTTTAGCCCGCTCAGTAACTAAATCATGAGAAATATTATTGACCAACATAATCACTCCCTTCAGGATCCCCCGGCAATGACGGGTAAATCCTGATTACTTTCCAGAGTCTGTTAACCTTTCAGCGGCAAAACGTCGTTCGTCCTGAACAGTTTGGCAATATTTACTGCAAACAACATCACCCCAAATTAACAGTCCCTGATTTAACCTAAAACGTATTTAATCATTACTCCCGCTGCAACCGCAGAGCCTATGACTCCGGCCACATTGGGACCCATCGCATGCATCAGCAAAAAATTCTGTGGATTCGCTTCAAGGCCAACCTTGTTCGATACCCGCGCTGCCATTGGTACTGCAGAGACCCCGGCCGAGCCAATCAGCGGGTTCATTTTCTGCCGGGAGAATTTATTAATCAGCTTCGCCATTAATACGCCGGCCGCAGTGCCCACACAGAATGCAACAATTCCTAATGCCAGAATCCCGATGGTTTCAGCCTGTAAGAATTTGTCTGCCATCAGCTTGGATCCAACTGACACACCCAGAAATATTGTCACAATATTAATCAGTGCGTTTTGCGCAGTATCAGAAAGACGTTCAACTACACCACACTCCCGCATTAAATTTCCGAAACAGAACATACCCAGCAATGGGGTTGCAGAAGGCAGCAACATCGCAATCAGAACCAGCAACATCAGCGGGAAGCAGATCTTTTCAATCTTTTTCACCGGGCGCAGCTGTTCCATTTTGATTTGGCGTTCGGCTTCGGTGGTCAGTGCTTTCATGATCGGCGGCTGAATCATGGGCACCAGCGCCATATAGGAATATGCCGCGACGGCGATGGCTCCCAGCAACTCAGGAGAAAGCAGGCTGGAGACGTAAATCGCCGTCGGGCCATCCGCACCACCAATAATGCCAATCGATGCGGCCTGAGCGACACTGAAGTTCATTATGCCAAGACTACTGAGTCCCAACGCACCAAGTACCGTGGTGAAAATCCCGAATTGTGCCGCAGCTCCTAACAGGAGTGTTTTCGGATTCGCCAGCAGCGGACCGAAGTCAGTCATCGCACCGACGCCCATAAAAATGACCAGCGGCCCGGCACCGGAGGCAATCACCAGACTGTAGAACTGATACAGCATACCGTTAGAGTACTGATACTGCCGGGCCAGATAATCGAGCTCAGCCATTTGCTTTGGCGTGGCATGATGCATGGCTTGCTGAATCACCGCTGGGTCAAAATGATTCAGACTCAGTGCCCCGGCAAACTCACGCATCACCTCCGGCACGCCGGCATGCAGGGCGTTCTCAATCGCAGACAGCGCAAGCCCGGCTTCCGGTAAATTGGCCAGAATACCGCCGAAGCCAATCGGCACCAGCAGTAAAGGTTCAAAGTTTTTAGCAATCGCCAGATAAAGCAGCACCATGCCGATCACCATCATGACCGCCTGCCCCAGTGACAGGTGGAAGATACCGAAATCACGGATCAAATTAATTACATTATCCATTGTCAGTACCGCTCCTTATGCAATCGTTAAAAGCGGTTCACCGACAGCGACAGCTTCACCTTCTTTCACACCAATCTGAGCAACCGTCCCGGCACAAGCGGCCCGGATTTCGGTTTCCATCTTCATGGCCTCAAGAATCAGCAGCACATCGCCTTCTTCAACAACATCACCAACCTGAGCGTGAATCTTCCAGATATTCCCCGCCAATGGCGCAGTCATCTCTTCACCGTCTCCGGCAGCCGGTGCAACTTCAGCAGGAGCCGGAGAAGCCGACTGTATTTGCTGAACCTGTGTGATATCTCCGCCTTCTGTCACCTGAACCACATAGCGTTGCTGATTGACCGTAATGGTATAAACACCGGGATGTGAAGGAGACTCTGCGGTTTTGGCAACGGCGGCGGAAGATTGCGGTGCGGCCTTCGCCTCCGGCACAGGCTCAAATGCTGCCGGATTATTGCGGTTTTCAAGAAACTTCCAGCCGACCTGTTCAAACAGGGCAATCATCAGCACGTCATCCATCACATTGTCTGACAGCCGGATCCCTTTTTGTTCCGCTTTTGCCTGAACGTCTGCTTTCAGCGCTTCTATCTCGGGTGCAATCAGATCAGCCGGACGGCAGGTAACCGGCGATTCATTCTCCTGAAGGACACGGGCCTGAAGAGTTGTATCAACTGGCATGGGGGTTTTACCATATTCCCCTTTCAAAACGCCTGCCGTTTCTTTGGTGATGCTCTTGTAGCGTTCTCCCATCATGACGTTAATCACGGCCTGTGTACCGACAATCTGCGATGTGGGGGTCACCAAAGGTAAATAGCCCAGATCTTTGCGGACCCGCGGAATCTCTTCCAGCACCGCATCCAGCTTATCCATCGCATTCTGCTGTTTGAGCTGGTTCTCCATATTGGTCAGCATCCCACCCGGCACCTGCGCCACCAGAATTCTTGAATCAACCCCTTTCAGCTGGCCTTCAAAATCACAGTATTTCTTTCTGACATCGCGGAAATAAGCCGCGATTTTTTCCAGCGCTGACAGGTTCAGGCCGGTTTCAAATCCGGTGCCTTCCAGCGCAGCAACCAGTGATTCAGTCGCCGGGTGACCATAAGTGCCGCTCATCGAAGAAATCGCTGTATCGACGCGATCTACCCCGGCTTCGATGGCTTTCATCAACGTCATATCCGCCAGCCCGGCCGTCGCATGACAATGCAGATGTAATGGTACAGAGACTTGCTGTTTCAGTGTCTTGATCAGTTCACTGGCAACGGCAGGTTTTAAAATACCGGCCATATCTTTGATAGCAATCGAATCCACACCGGCTTGCGCCAGTTGCTGCGCCGTATCAATCCATGTGTCCAGCGTATGCGCCGGACTGGTGGTGTAAGACAGGGTTCCCTGTGCATGAGCGCCCATTTTTTTCACCGCCTGAATCGACTGCGTCATGTTGCGGATATCATTCATTGCATCGAAAATCCGGAACACGTCCATGCCATTTTTCACGGCCCGCTCGACGAACGTATCAACCACATCATCCGCATAATGGCGGTATCCGAGCAGATTCTGACCACGCAACAGCATCTGTAACGGTGTGTTAGGCAGCGCTTTTTTCAGCTCACGCAAGCGCACCCACGGGTCTTCGCCAAGAAAGCGGATACAGCTGTCAAAGGTGGCGCCGCCCCAACATTCAAGTGACCAGTAGCCAATGCTGTCCAGTGCCTGCGCGACCGGCAACATATCATCCAGCCGCAGCCGGGTAGCAAACAGCGACTGGTGTGCATCTCTGAGTACAACATCGGTAATACCGATTTTTTTTCCTGCGTTCATGACTCTCCCCTCAACGCTTTTCTGTGCTGATGCACGGCCGCAGTCAGGACTGCAATCAGCTGGCCGCCATCTGAATTCGCCGGTGTAATTTTTCCGGCCGGTTTGTTTTTCTTCTGTGTTTCCTGGTTGTGCTGAGATTCAGGCAGTAAAGCAGTGAGTTTCGTCTGAAGATGGATCATGACGACAAGAAACATTAAAAAAACAAACACGAACCCCATTCCCAAAAGCATGAGTGTCACGCCTTCAGAAAATAAACTTTCATTCATATTTATTCCTGAGCAATCTGGATCAGAGCATCCCGGCAAAGCGGGATACCCGGACATGGTTATCAGGGTCGACAGACCCTGAATATGCGAAACGTTCCTGAAGACGCTTCAGGAACGTTTATTCGGTGCTATTTGATAAATTTCACATGCTGACAAATATCTTCGTAGACTTTGTCTTTACGCTCGTTATAAACGACTTTCTTCTCTTCGAATAAATTCCGGCCATGGGTATCAATGGAGACAATCAACGGACCAAACTCTTTTACTTTACACACCCAAAGCGTTTCCGGCATGCCAAGGTCTTTCCATTGTGCATCGACGATTTCTTCCACCTGCGTGGCGGCCTGTACAGCACATCCCGCCGGATAAACCACATGCAGAGCTTTATGTTTTTCACACCCCGCCTGAGTCCCTTCGCCCATTCCGCCTTTACCGACAATCAGCTTCACGCCCGTCTGTCCGATGAACTCTTCTTCAAATTTTTCCATCCGCATACTGGTCGTCGGGCCGATAGAAACCATTTCGTATTTTTCATCACCCAGAGAGCGGATAATCGGACCGGCATGGAAGATGGCCAGACCGTTAATATCCACCGGCAATTCACGCTTTTCTTCAATCAAACGCCGGTGTGCCACATCCCGGCAGGTCACTAAATAACCGGTCAGATAAATCACATCCCCCACATGGATATCCGCTAAATCTTCATTCTGAATCGGTGTTTGCAGTATTTTTTTATCGTTCATGTGGTTAACGCTCATAGCTGTGCCCCCGCGTGTGAGGTGATTTCAAAATTAAGTTCTTTGTCAAAAATGATATGGCCGCGACGGTGAGACCAGCAGCCGGTATTCACAGCCACACCAATGGTGGATGGATGGCGCGCGGTATTTTCAATATGAACACCCATCACGGATTTATTGCCAGACATCCCTTGTGGTCCGAGGCCAATTTCATTAATACCGTCTTCCAGCAGCTGCTCCATTTTTGCCGCACGCTCATTCTCACTACGACTACCAATCGGCCGCATCAGCGCTTTTTTCGATAACAGCGCCGCAGTTTCAACGGATGTTGCAACACCAATTCCCACCAGCAGCGGCGGACAGGCATTCAGGCCATAACTGGTCATAATATCGAGGACAAATTTCGTCACGCCCTCATAACCGGCACCCGGCATCAGCACGGTTGCCTTTCCGGGCAGCGTACAACCACCACCAGCCATATAAGCATCAATTTCAACGTTATCTTTATCCGGTACAATCTCCCAGAACACGGTCGGAGTACCTTTACCGATATTTTTCCCGGTGTTGTATTCATCAAAGGTTTGCACGCTGTTATGACGCAACGGCGCATGCTCCGTGGCATACAAGACAGAAGCTTCCAGAATTCTCTCCAGCTTGCCCATGTACGGGAAGTTTTCCCCGCATTTGACGAAGAACTGAATGACCCCCGTATCCTGACAACTCGGGCGGTTTAATTCTTTCGCCAGATTTTGGTTATCAAACATGGTGGAATAGATGGCAGTTGCCAGTCTGGAATCTTCCTGACTTCTCAGTTCAGTCAGTTTATCCATCACGTCGTCCGGCAGAATTTTCCCAATCATAGAGACAAATTTGCCCATGACTTCCGTCATTTCCTGAATTTTATTTTGTTCGCTCACATTCGTTCTCCTTTCATCAGAACTTTTTATGGGAAAAATGGGTACAGTATCGGCAGCAGAATCATGCTGACGATGGTTGAAACAATGATGAGTGGCAGGCCGGACTTCACATAGTCACTGAAGCGGAAACCGCCCGGACCTAACACCATCGCGTTAGCAGGCATGCCAATGGGTGTGGCATATGCCAGAGAACCACCAATGACGACAGCCATCATGACCGCGCGGGGATCGGCACCGATGGAAGTGGAAATCGACATGCCAATCGGCACAAGTAAGGCCGTCGTCGCTGTGTTCGACATAAAGTTGGTCATGACCACCGCCAGCAGGAAAATCACCAGCATAATCACAAACATGGATGTACTTTGTCCGACAGAGCTGAGCACCGTATTGGCAATCACCATCCCGGCGCCGGTTTTTTTCATTGCCGCGGCCAGCGCCAGCGTGCCGCCAAACAGGAAAATGGTTTTTAAATCGATAGACTTATAAGCCTGGTTTTCAGAAATAACACCAAGGAAAAGCAGCACAATGGCACCGATAGCACCGGTGATATGCAGGGGAATTCCGATTTTTTTCTCAAATACCATGCACAGAATCGCGACGACCAGCACACCCAGTGAGGTCTGCTTTTTCCATGCCGGAATATGGTCATAGCTGTCTTCTTTGACCTTCTGATCACCTTCGTTGCCGACGTGATGGTCAGGTAAAAGACGATAACCAATCGTGGCAATAAACAGGATGCCGCATAGCAAAATCGGCAACCCGACATAACCGTATTCAAAAAAGCCGAATTTCATGTCGACTTTTTCCAGCGCACTTTGCGCAATCATATTACCGGGTGCACCAATCAGGCTCAGGTTTCCGCCCATTGCAGCAGCAAAAACAACCGGCATTAATAATTTGGAGCGGGCAAAACCGGAACGGGCAGCGATGCCGATAATCACCGGAATTAATACCGCCGCCGTACCGGTGTTGGACAGTAAACCTGACATCAAACCCGTGATCAGCATAGTTGCTACCACCAGTTGTTTTTCTGTTTTGGCAAACCGGGTCACGACACCGCCAATGCTTTTCGCCATGCCGGTTTCAAACAACGCCGCGCCGATAATAAACATATCAATAAATAAAATGACGTTCTTATTCACAAAGCCATTGAAGGCTTCCGTGGCATTCAGTACGCCGGTTAAAACCAGCCCGATGCAAACAATCATAGAGGTAAGTGCCAAAGGGATTTTCTCCCAAATAAACATGACTACCGCAAAGAGCAGCAAAATCAATGTGATAGATGTAGGGGTCATGGTATCTCCTGATGTATTATATTTAATATTTGATAATGGATCCATTACCAAATATATTATTCCATACATTTTATGATGTCTTTAAGGATCTTGGTTTTTGATCCAAAACTGAGAGATGACTCAAAATTAACCAATTTACCTGATCTGCCTCACGTTATTGCTCAGCCGTAATAATCAACAACACGAATAAAAGTCAATTAAACAAATAAAAAATATAAAAATCATAAGGTTAACATTATATGAAAAGATCTTTAACAATAATCCTGATAGTATGCTGATGAAAGATTGACAACAGGGAAAAAACATCCCGGCGGAGATTTAATGCTCAACAATCTAATCTCCCGATCTCACTTAGCTTAACAATTAACCAATATACGGAACGAACTATGAATCTAAATGATGTAATCGGATTCGGAATTGCCGGTAACTTTGCCGGACATTTAGAACAAGCCGGAGAAATGAAAGATTTCGCCAATATCATCACTGAAGCCAATAAACCAAAAGGTATTTTTCCTTTTTATCTGCCAAAAGCAGAGACTGTGCTCAGTCAATATCCATACTCATCTTCAGAGCAAATCATTCCTGATCATGAGTGCCCTCAGCTTGAGCCGGAAGTTGCTATTTACTGTCAGGTTCAATACGAGAACAATCAGGTTGTCGGCCTGAAACCAACACATTTTGCGGCTTTCAATGACTGTACACTGAGAAAAGAAGGCGCAAAGAAAATTTCTGAAAAGAAAAACTGGGGACCGGCCAGTAAAGGGGTCAGCGAGACATGGATCGCGCTTGATCAATTTAATCCTGAAGGCAACATCCATCAATATTCACTGGCTTCTTTTGTGGAAAGAGATGGTGAATTACACCCTTATGGCATCGATGCAAAAATCAGCGATTACAGCCTGTTTAATCAGGAATTGATTGAATGGCTGATTGACGCAATGAATCATCAGGACGATAACGGCCCGCTGGAAAATATTCCTGCCCTGTTAAAAGCCCATGATTATCCTGAAACTTGCGTTATTTCTGTGGGTGCAACAGCATATGCGCCATTTGGTGAGCAGAACTATCTGATGCCAGGTGACAAACTGACTGTTGCTGTCTACGAAACTGACAGCCATGATATCCAATCTTTAATCCGGGAAGAGAACTTTGCCGGTGGTATCTCATGGCTGCGCCAGACTGTATCATTATAAATGATCGACGGGGCGTTCAGCCCCGGTTTGTATGCTGAACAGGAAAGTAAAGTTCAACGACATAAGACTCCTGATAGTCAGAATCACACCGCTCATCATACATCTCTAAAATGTAAGTATCTTCCAGCTCAAAATCACTCTGCTTCAGCCATTCAAAAGCCTGACAAATCGTTTCGCCCATATTGTCAACATGACCACGGTGCTCAAACCTGGCGAATTGCTGCGCTCTCGTTTCAAAAGTTTCTATGCCATGTGTACTTAAGTTTAAGTCATATTCAGCAACCTGACAGCCAGCCATATAAGTATGGGGGATTGAATCAATTTCAGAAGTCACTCCCCAAAACTGATTGTTTCGGACTTTATGCTTAAGCAGGCCGGAATCCAGGTGAAAAAAACGATACCATGCCTGCTGAACCTCAGAGAGATTACCGGAATGCAAATCCAGAGCTTCCCGGCAGCCGGCAAATTTCATCACCGGTAAATGAATAATATCTGGTTCCATATCGACGTTCACTGCTCAAAATATATCCGGTGGATGCGGACATACTGTTGTTAGAAAATAAAACGACTATTCATAAAAAATAAACGATTGGGCCGGTGATCGAAGTCACAAGAGCCGCTTCAATCACCTGATTTTTATACCTTGGGATCTCATTAAAAATAATGGTGAAAGGGTCATCTTACCTTCAGTTATTTTCCCTGAACTGAACCTGTTGATGAACCTGTTGATGACACTTTGAATCCTGCGTCTTGAGGTCACTTGGGTATATACAGAATTCTTAATACTTGATATCCGGGAATAATTCGCCCTGATATTAAACAAATGTGAAGCAGGTTCAGATAAAAAGATGAGAAAAACAGCAAATTATCGGGCTTCCACTTTATTGATATTAATGTCGGCATAACCATTCACGTCAGAAGCCATCAGCCAGATCCGCCCGTCAGAAACCCCAAACAAAACCTGAATCTGCGCTTTGCCTTTTTTCTGCGGATATATACCGGATAATTGATACGTGCCGAGTCCGGTATCATCTTTGACATATTTAGAGCGGCCACGAAACAGCTGAATGATAATTTCTTCCTGATCATCATCGGCTGTACTGAAGGTTTGCACCTGACGACACGGGAGCTCACACCCCATAAACAAAATCGGGTTCATCTCGCCACTATGCATCCCGATACCAATATCTTCAGACAAAGTTTGCCCCTGTGCGACCGGGGAATCAGGCTCGACAATGATCCCCGCTGCGTAAGCCGCACACGAAAAAAAATATATCATCAGTAAAATCAGATACCTGCTCATCATATCTTCCTGTACAACAAATCCCGGGGCAAAGCATTGACTAACGGATACCGGGATTCAAAAGACATCACCGGTTTATCGTAGCAGGTTATCCCTGAAATAGAAGCGCCATGTGGTAAAACCGGAATGGGTCTCTGTTTGCATCAATCCATGCAGGAAAAATGAGCCGGTTTTCAGCGATCAGGCGGGAGGGTTCTGTCACCAGAAAGCGCCATTCCCGCTTCACGCATCTGAGGTTAACAGGATCAGCGCGTTAGTTTGATATCCCGGTAATCTTTTGGTGTTTGTGCCAGGTCTTTTTTGAACACTGAATACATATATTGCAGAGATGGATAACCACATAGTTCCGAAATTTCCTGAATAGACAGCATCGTGGTTGCCAGCAGATGGCAGGACCGGCGCAGCTTCGCATGGTGAATTTCATGGTGAATCGAATGCCCCATTTCCTGCTTGAAGCGGGTTTCTAAATTAGACCGTGAAACACCCACCGAATTCAGCACCTGTTCCACCTTGATGCCTTTGCAGGCATTGCGCCGGATGAAGTGCATTGCCTGAATCACATAAGGATCTTTCAGCGCCTGATAATCCGTACTTTGACGTTCATATACTTTGGCAGGCGGAATAATAATGCGACAGGGCTCATTTTTCTTCTGCTGTTGGTACTCAAGCTGCTGATGTAATAATTTGGCCGCCTGATAGCCCATCGTTTTGCAACCCTGTCCGACTGAGCTCAGAGAAACCCGGGTCAGAAAACGAGCCAGTTGCTCATTATCAATCCCGATAACTGCGACTTTATCCGGCACCATAATATTCAGATTATCGCATACCTGAAGCAAGTGCCTCGCTCTGGCATCCGTCACCGCAATAATACCGACCGGAGTCGGCAGCATTTGCAGCCAGTCAGCCAGACGGTTCATATCGTACTGCCAGGTTTTCGGGTCTGTCGCATTACCGCGGAACACAGCACCGGAATAGCCTTCAGATTTCATCAGCGCCAGAAATGCACTTTCACGCTCCTGCGCCCATCGCTTGCGCGGGTCTTCGGGCAATCCGTAGTAGGCAAAGTTTTCCAGCCCTTTTTCCTTCAGATGCTGTAGTGCCAGATTCACCAGCGCAGCGTTATCTGTCGCCACATAAGGCACATCAGGATACATACTGGCATCCTGATATGATCCGCCCACACCAACCACCGGAATATCGACGTTGCGGAACAAAGATTCAATCTCTGGATTGTCAAAGTCAGCAATCACACCGTCACCGTGCCATGCCTGAAAACTCTCAGGATCTGCAGTAAACTCATCCTCAAGAAAGACATCCCAGTTACACTGGGATGCCTGTAAATACTCTCCAATTCCCTCAATGACCTGTCGGTCATACACTTTATTTGCATTAAAAAGCAGATTTATCCGATAACGTTTATCCATCATGTTATTTAATACCTGTTTCCTGAAATAACCGGAACATTCGCGAACGCCAATAATCATCCGCTTGCAATGCATCTACAACGATCGTCAAGATTAACAGTGTGTCCCGCCCGGTAGTGTGATCACTCACGCGTTGATGAAATAACAGAAATAAGCAACCAGAAATCATAATTGTCCGTAATATCAATCAGACTAACATACAAAAATAACATCTGGATCTGCTGAACTGTGACGATAGTTCAGGGAATAGCCACAATAAATATACCCGAAAAGGCAAATAAGCATATGTACATTGGTATCGATCTTGGAACGTCCGGGGTAAAAGTGATTGCCCTGTCTTCATCCGGAGAAATCATCGCAACCGGCACATCATCACTAGATATATCACGTCCACAGCCCCTTTGGTCCGAACAAAATCCGTTGCAATGGTGGCAGGCGACCTGTGACTGTATTCAGCAACTGGGACAACAGGCTGATCTGAAGCAGGTCAAAGCCATTGGTCTTTCCGGACAAATGCACGGCGCAACACTGATTGATGTCAAAGGCAATGTGCTGCGTCCGGCGATTTTGTGGAATGATGGCCGGTGTGCCAGAGAATGTCAGGAGCTGGAAACACAGGTCCCGGAAAGCCGTCAAATTACCGGCAACCTGATCATGCCCGGTTTCACCGCACCAAAGCTCAAATGGGTGCAAAAACATGAACCGGATATCTTTACACGAATCGCGAAAGTTCTCTTACCGAAAGACTATCTGCGCTGGCAAATGACCGGCCAGTTTGCAACGGATATGTCTGATGCTGCCGGTACCTGCTGGCTGGATCTGGCAGGACGCTGCTGGAATGATGCCATGCTGCAAGCCTGCGGTTTAACGCAGGCGCAGATGCCAAAATTATATGAAGGAACAGAGATCACCGGTTATCTGAGTGAATCTGTCGCTAAACAATGGGGCATGCCGTCTGTACCCGTTATCGCCGGCGGCGGTGACAATGCAGCAGGTGCGGTGGGCTCAGGGATTACCCGGCCCGGACAAGCGATGCTGTCACTAGGCACTTCCGGCGTATATTTTGCGGTCAGCGATGGTTGTCAGTCCAACCCGGCGTCGGCATTACATACTTTCTGTCATGCTTTGCCCAAGACCTGGCATCATATGTCGGTCATGCTGAGTGCGGCCTCCTGTCTGGACTGGGTCGCAAATTTAACCGGCTTCAGTGCCGTCGGCGAGATGCTGACGCAACTTGAAGACAATCTGCCAGAACTGAATCCGGTCATCTTCCTGCCCTACTTATCCGGGGAGCGGACACCACATAATAACCCAGATGCAAAAGGTGTCTTTTTTGGCATGACGCATGAGACCACACGCTTTCATCTGGTTCAGGCAGTTCTCGAAGGTGTTGGGTTTGCTTTTGCTGACGGCGCAGACGCACTCCATGCAACCGGAAATATTCCACAGGAAGTCAGCCTGATTGGCGGCGGTGCACGCAGTGCTTACTGGCGTCAGATGCTGGCTGATATTACCGGCATGACACTCACCTACCGGCAGGGCGGAGACGTCGGGCCGGCGCTCGGAGCTGCCAGACTCGCAGCATTAGGCACTGAGGGATTATCCCGGACAGATGACATTTGTCCGGTGCCACCTCAGCTTGATCGTCATCAACCCGACCTGGCCGCTCATCAGGCGTATCAAAATAAACGCGTGACGTTCCGGAAACTTTATCAACATCTGAAGCCTTTGTTCTGACACCAACACATACGCCGGAACTCTCCTTGTGGGTCGGAGTCATTAATTGATATCTGACTCACATTTTTTAAGGCCGGGGATTTTCACCCAGTGCTTTATGTCAAATAACATTAGATACATTAGATACATTAGATATAAATGAAGTATCATATCACCTAATTTCACTTAAATAATCAGTACATCAAAAAGAACTGAGCCATCAGCATGGGTTGAGCACCTTCTCTCTTCCGCCTCAGCTATCGTGCCGGTTTTTATTTTCTGTGAATCATTTCAGCAATCAACATTCGCTTGCTTATTGGCAGTTCGGACAGGAAGTTAAACAATGACTGATAAAAATGCGACCAATCAATTCTTAGACGAAAAATTCAACGCAGTAAAAGCTGATTTCATGAGTTCAATTGATGAGTATAAAAAGCAATCTGAAAACCTGCTCTATGGCTGGGCATTAGAGATGGATCAAAAGGTAATGGTCAACGGACATACAAAATCCGCTGACATTGATGATTCAAGTATCCGTGCAGATATAGTCAAGTGTCCACTGGATGGGAAGCTAACTTTAGTCCATTGCTTTGAAGCGGAAAGTTTTATCCCTATCGGAGGGACTCCGTTTAAAATTCAGCCGGTTAAAGTAAAAAAACACTGGTTCAGATCAGATAGTTATATCAAGGATGGTCCGCCATATGAAGATACGATTGGAGAAGATGGACATAAAGATCTCCATCTTGATAAAGCAACTTATGCCGGCAAAATGCTGCAAATTAATTTTCAGCCAGATGTCACTCAAAGTGACATGAACCGATTGCTCCAATCATATGATGTCACGCTCAACAGTATGATGAACTGGCTTGAATCTCAGTGGAAAAGTCAAAAAGAAGAGTGGGCAGACTTCCTTGCCCATCCGATTGATGTGGGTGCTGAGGTGAAGCGTTTTCTGCACAATGCCGTCATCGAACTGGTCAAAGCGTGGGATGAGATCGCGGACCTGTTCAAATTACTTTCCCACCCCACTCAGTTAATCAAAACACTGGCAAAATATGTCGAAAACCCGGAACTCATCGTACAAAAAATTCAGGAAGCCGGGAAAGAAGCCGTTGAAATGCTGATGATGCTCAAAGATGAAGCCCGCTGTTTTTTATGTGTCAAAGCGGTGTTTTGCTGGATTCAACTGTTAAGCCCCCGCCAGATTATTGATTTTGTTTCTGTCAGCCTGGCTTCCGTCCTGGTGGAAGTCATTCTTTCCGTTGTCGTTCCCGGCGGAATTATTTCTAAAAGTTTTGAAAAATTACGGGATGTTGCGGGGATGGCACAAGGAGTCATTGATGGCTAAGAAAAAATTAGGCAAGGCCGTAGATTGGGTCAAAAAAATTGAAGAAATCATCAAAATTGCCCAAAAAGATACCAAAAAGTACATGCCGGAACTCAAAAAAGCGGTGACGAAAGGAGAAGGAAGCTTCAACAAAGCACGCAAAAAGAAACAAAAATTCGGCAAAAAAAACAAAACGAAACTCACCAAAGAAGCAACCAGCATCAGCCGGAATGGTAAAAGCAAAACAAGGCTGAAAATAACCAACAATAAAAAAACCAAGAAACTGAAAAGAAAGGGCAATACCCGGAATAAGAAAAAGACCAACAAAGAAAAAAACATCTGTATCAACGGATGCCCGGTATCGATGGTCAGTGGAGAAGAATTACTGACGATTGAAGATGTCATACTCCCCGGAGCCGTCCCTTTTACATTTAAACGGACCTACCGGACTTCCGCCTGTGAGGTCAAGTCTTATCTGGGTTACGGATGGAGCCATACACTTTCTCATCAACTTGAATTTACCGGTGATGAAGTCCTCTGGTATGACAATGAAAACAGAGTGACATCGTTACTGTTACCGGATGAAGCGATCAGTGAATCGACAAATCCGATCGCCGGTGCAACACTCTATCTCAGTGATAAAGCCGGTGAATTCGTTTTATCTGCACCAGAGCTTCCTTTCCTGCACTTTAAGCGTCAGGGAAATACAGGCCACTTAGTCCGGCTTTCAGATAACTACAACAACGAACTCTTCATTCAATATAACCAGAACCAGCAACCGCAAGCGGTAGTGAATCCGCATGGTATTGCCCTGTGGCTGAACTATAACGAAGCTGACTTAATCAGCAGCATTGAACTGAAAACCTTTTCAGATACCCCCGACGGACGTGAGTGGCAAACACAACGGTTAATGCATCAGTATGACTACAACGAAAGCAGTCAGCTCATCTCAGAACAGAATGAAGCGGGTGAAGGCGAGTATTATCACTACAACGAACAACATGTGATTACCGGGCGACAAATGGCTGGCGGAATGACATTTGGCTGGGAGTGGGAAGGCGAAAGTAAAGATGTTCGTTGTACCAAACACTGGAGTAATACCGGTTTTCAGGCCAGTTACCTGTGGGATGATGAAGCACATACAGTCACTGTGAGTTATCCGGATGGCAGCACAGAAGTTTATCAGCATGATGAAGAAACCAACCTGATCAACACAACAGATCCGGATGGTGCGGTCACAACTCAGGAATACAATGATGACGGGCAACTCGTCCGGAGTGTCGATGCTTTAGGCTATGAAACCCTGCATTATTATGATGATGAAGGGCAACGGGAACTCACAGTTCTGCCGGATGGAACAGAAATCAGTTTTGAGTATCTGCTGGGCCACCTGTTCAAAGTCACTTGTGGCGATGCCACCTGGCGTTATTTCTATAATCTGGAAGGCGACTTAACCGAAAAGCGTGACCCACTGCATCAAACCACATTCTACCACTATAACCCGCAAGGCAATCTGTCCCGGATTGCGTACCCGGACGGCAGTGAGCATCAGCTCAGCTGGAACCGGCTGGGGATGCTGATTGAGGAAAGGTACCCGGACGGCACCACCAGCCAATACCGCCATGATATCAGCGGCCGGGTGATTTACCAGAAATCCTCCATTGGCGGCGTGACGCAATATCAGTGGGATGAAGCGGACCGGTTAGTCAAACTGATTCAGCCCAACGGCAAGTCCAAAACCTTCTGTTACAACGCTTACGGCAAAGTGACAGAAGTGATGGATGAAGCAGGACGCAAAACAGCGTATGAATACGAAGAGAACAGCCATCTGCTAAGCCGGGTGACCAATCCGGACGGCACCAGCCTGAGCTATCTGTACGACAACCCGAAACGTTTTGTCAGCCAAATCACCAACGAACGCGGTGAAGCCTACAACATTGATTACTTTACTAATGGCCTGGTGAAAACAGAAACCACCTTCGACGGGCGGCAGATGCATTATGCGTATGATTTGCTCGGCCAGCTGCTGAAGAAAACCGAAGTGGGTAGCGAAGGCACCGAACTGGTGACCGAATTTACTCATGATGAAATGGGCCGCCTGAGTGAAAAAGTGCTGCCTGATGGCAACAAAGTGGCCTACGGGTACGATGAGAGTGGGAACCTTGCCAGTATCGATGATGGTGAAACCCCACTTGCATGGAAGTATGATTTACTCAACCGGGTCACGGAAGAGCATCAGAACTGGGCCTCAAACTATTTTGAGTATGATGTGGTCGGTCAGGTAGTGAAATGGCAACTGCCGGATGCCAAAGTGCTGCACTACCAGCGAGGTCAGGGCGGATTACTCAATCAAATCAGTCTGGATGACCATGTGCTGACACGGCACTTATATCAGAACGGGATAGAAAGCCGCCGGACCCAGGGCGCGGTGATCAGCAGTTTTGATTATGATACACAGGGCAGATTAGTTCATCAGAGCCAATCGATTAACGGGCACCAAACCCGAACGCGGGATTACGGTTACGACGCGCTGGGCAATTTGTCGCAAATCGCTGACAGCCGCTTTGGAGACAGTTATTTCGATTATGACCCGCTGTCACGCCTGAAAGCCGTACGCGGCAATCTGGAAGAGCATTTTGTCCATGATGCGACGGGCAATGTCTTGTCTCAGCATCTGGGAAGACGTCAGGATGAACTGAATCTGGCGGAAGCCGGCGGCAACCAGCTCACTTTCCACGGGGACAGTCATTATGAGTACGATGAGTTCGGGCGTCTCATGACTGAGAAACGCGGTAAGAATCAATCTCTCATTACTACTTACGAGTATGACTGCCAACACCGTCTGATTCAGGCCAGCATGCCGGACGGCACCACCGCCACCTACACCTATGATGCATTTGGCCGCAGAACCAAAAAAGTCGTCACGGACAAAGCGCAAACCACCACAACCACCGAGTTTATATGGCAGGGTGATAACCTGATTGGTGAAGTCACGGGCAGTGATTACAAAACCTACGTGTACGAGCCCGGCACCTTCCGCCCGCTGGCCCAAATCAGCGGTGAAGGCAGAAACAACGGCGAAGTGTATTACTACCATCTGGACCAAATCGGTACGCCCATCGAGCTGACGGATGTGCAGGGCCAAAGTGTCTGGTCGGTACAATACCGCGCTTACGGCAATGTGCTGACCCAACACACAGAAGAAATACAAAGTGCACTGCGCTTTCAGGGGCAGTATTATGACAGCGAAACCGGCCTTCATTACAACCGGCACCGTTATTACAGCCCCGGCACGGGACGGTTTACTACGATCGACCCGATAGGGCTTGCGGGTGGCTTGAATAATTATCAGTATGTGCCGAACCCGACGGGGTGGGTGGATCCGCTGGGGTTGTATGTTATTAAAGGTAGTCAATGTCAAGATAGTGCTGCCAGAAGAGCGAAGATTATTGATGCGATTGAAGAAAAAATGCAGCCTGTGATTGATTACATTCACAAACTCGATCCTGATGCTCAGGTTGGTTTCCGGGGAAGTGTTGCTTCTGGTATGAAAGGGGAACATAAGAGGTTTGGTGGTCCAGATGGAGACAGAGTCCCTTTTGATGGTGAATATACACATAAAAACAAAGTTGCCGTACCTCATAACGGCCCTCAGGGATATGATGTAGACTTGTTTATTGTTAGTGATAAGCTTTATTCAAAATTTCCGAAGATACCATTCTTCAAAGATTTATCTAACATTGATGATAATATTGATGATATTCTGGAATCTGTAAGACAGTCTTTGAACAACAATCCAGCCTTGAAGGGATTGAAACAGGAAAAAATGGATATACGTGTTTGGAGAGGAAAAGATATTATTAAAAAATTAAATAAGGGTGATACACAGGTTTATCTGGAATCAAAAATCAAACCTCAGAAGTAACTATAAGTTTAAATGGTTAGAATTATGAATTATTCATATAAAGCGCAAGTTGGAATAAGAATAGATAAAGGAATTGATGAAGAGTGTTTTTCTGGAGTTGCAGCCAGCTTGTCTAATATATTTGATGAATTTTATTTTGAGCAAGATCACTCAGATCGTTATGATGATTTTTTGGCTGTATATATTGCAAAGTTTAAAAATATTGAGTTTATGCTGATTGGTCCACCTTTAGACTATGAAGATTATGATCTCGATGAGGAGCCAGATTATTGTCAATTGAATTTTGTTTTCAGAGTAAAAGGTGATCTGGAAATTGCTAATGAATATAAGAGTGATTTTATATCAAAATTGCTTCAGGATAAAAAAAATATCGCTTCAGAAAAAAGAATAGATGTTTCCAATGAAATGGTAAGGTTTATTAATAATAGTGGTGGTAATATTGAAGCAATTTTATTTGAATGATTTTTATAATATTACTATTTAGGGTGACCGCATGAGTGTTTAACTTTTATTCATCGAGTTCAAACCAGCATTAAGGACGGCTTCCAACATGGATGTATTCATCATGCAGCGTTTTTGCTTTCCAACAATGCTCAGTTTGGTTGGCTCTGAACGCAACATATTTAGACCAATATGACGTAAGCAAGAGAGGTTTTCTGCTCCGTGACCCTTGTAAATCTGGCAAGCATCTTCGGCCATGGTGACATCTAAAACCCAGTGCATTGACTCTATGCCCCAATGCTCTCTAACTGCGCTTGCTGCTTGCTCTGCATTCAACTGCTTTGAGCTGATGTAGTAACGATACTCGAGCTCTGCCGCTTTGCCTTTTTGATAGCGGAAATTTTCTACCGTAACAATGGACTTAAGTCCTTTCCAACGTGAGAAATTACCATCGAGAGTCTCACTGCTTAATACGTATGCCTGACGGGATTCAATACGACCATGACCTTGCTCAGCCTCTATGCGCTCTGGCGCCGTTGCCCGTTGCGTTGCAAAAACTGCTTCGACTGCCTGACGTAATTTGCCCTGATTGTTTTTGACTGCAAGTAAGTAATCGGCACCTTGGTCGACGATCGTTTTCGCTATTTCGGTTTGACACGCCATTGCATCGATAGTGACCAAAGCACCCTTGATATCGAGAAGTTTAATCAGCTCAGGTATTGCTGTGATTTCATTGCTTTTCTCTTCTGTTTTAAGCTGTCCAAGCACCAACTTGTTTGAAGAGGCATAAGCACTAATCATGTGAATAGTGCTGGCGCGATCATCTCTGTTGTATGAGCCTCGAAGCGTCTTTCCATCGATAGCAACGACTTGAGACCATCAGTCAATGAATGCACCGCTGACATCCAGTCAATAAAGCAGGCGTGAAACGACTCTGGGTCAATTCTGGAGATGATACGGGCTATCGTATCATCGGCAGGGATGTCTTTAATAAACATATCATTACGCTTAAACCAATCATGATGACCAAGAATGTATTCGCGAATGTCAAACCACCCTTTTGCTCCGGCAATAACGGCACATAAAGAGCCAAACAATACCTCAAACAGGCAATAGGTTACCTTTGCAGATTGGCGTTCATCTGTTACCGCATGGAAATATTCTTTAAACTCGTCAATGTGCATAATAGGAAGCGCTCTTTCATCAAAGGAGCGTATATGATCACAGGGAAATATGATCGTCAACCTGATCGTTCTAATAGTTCAAAAAACGTTCGCGATCTTGCCCTGGGAATATACCTCACATTGGTGGGGCATCTAAGTTACGCAATAATGGATAAAATTCAGTATGACTGATAAATTTCAAAACTTAATCAACCTGGGTATTCGTCCGCTAAAGAATGCCCAGTCAGATTTAAAGCAATATTTAAAAAATCATCAAGCCGCAGCTTCTGATTTACCCGAAGACAAAGGTTACAGAGATTTTTTGAACCATTTCTCCCAAACCAGTGTTTTTGACAAGGAAGTTTGTTTCACAGGTCAAGAGGCTTCTGCTTTTTCAGATCATGGCAAGGAGTTTCTGGAAGCATTGTTTGCAGAATGTGAAGATTCAAATAATGACTTATTTTCTCTGAGAGAAAAATATGCGGAGCAACTCCCGGACAACCTGTTTGTTATTGGAGAAGTTACAGGAGGGAACCTTATCTGTTTAGATAAAAACGCCGGTGATTCAGTGAAAGTTTGGGACAGAACCGTTTCAGGAGATTTAAGCCAAAGCTTATTTCATATCGCTGACAGCTTTCTTGATTTTATTGATTTACTGGAAGAAACTCAGGACGATGTTTCTGATAACTCAAATGCCCCCAAAGTCGTTAACTACACGCCTTCAGAGATTATGAAAGCTAAAGTTGCTGAATATCTGAAAAAGCAAAACAAATAAGTGTTTTGACGAGCCCTGTCATTTCTATATCGTCAGCCAGTACACCCGACAAAGGGTGTACTGATATGTCGGTTTTACCTGTAGAACAGCCAAATCTCTGGTCTTGCATGATATCAGTCACAAGCATATCGGCATTTCGCCAGAATATGCCATAATAACCCCTCACCCTATTCTACCGGCAAGGAATCGTTCCATGAAGACACCAAGACTGCTGATCATCCTTCTGACCATGCACTTACTTCAGGCATGCAGTCTTCCTGTATCATCTCCTCAGCCGGGGAAAAGAGATGTTTCTCTGGAAAATCTGGCCAATATTAAAACACCAGATATTCTCTTTCGCGGGCGGATAACCATTGGCCCGAAAAGCAGTTCTTTTTCTCCTTGTGGCAGTCGTCAGCAATATCTGCTTCATTTGACTCCGGCCATGCAACGTACATTGATGACCATGGCAAAAACACCCTATCAGGAAATTTATGGGGAAGTTTTTGGTCATCTGGCGATTCCCAGTCTGACCGGCTATAACGCTGACTTTCAGGCAATGCTGGTCACGAAGCAGCTCAATTATGCCACCCCGGACTCACTGAAATCTTGTAGTCAGGCTTATCAGCCAACGCAGGCCAGTGGTATTAAACCGGTTTGGTCTGTGATGCTTTCAGGGCAAAAAGTCATTGCGACACTGCCCGGCCAGACAAACCAGCAATGGCATTTACAGCAAATTCAGACCCAGGCCGACAGGCGACTGTATCTGACCAGTCAGGGACAGCTGTCTCTGACACCAGAGACCTGCAGACCCGATAAAAGCCAGGTATACGGCTGGACAGCGACACTGACACACAATAAACAGCGCCGTTATGGATGTGCCCGTCTGAGTAACATTGACGCTTCCCGATCATGGGTGGGCACTTACTTTGCTTCATCGACCAAAAGCAACAACTTTTCAGTCACACTCCATTTATATCCGGACCATAGCGCAAGAACCTTATATACCTATACCAATGACCCGGCTCCTTTGATTGAAACCGGGTTCTGGCAAGCGCTGAATGATCATCAGGTTCAGGTTGTAATGACTCAGCATCAGCAACAATATCTGTTATCCCAGCGAATTTTCAGCCGTGACGGTGACAAGCTCCACACTCAGAAAGAGCAGGTTGGTGCACAAATTTACCAGATTAACAATGGTGGCCTGACACTCTACAGGGAGAAAAAGTGAGTAAATGTTCACATTGCGGACTTCAGTACCAGTGTTTATGTGATGAGATTCCTCATCTGAGTACATCTCTTCATTTATCATTGCTGATGCATGAACAGGAAGCTCGCCGGGATACCAATACCGGCCGCTGGCTCGCTGATATGTTTCCTTCATGCCAGATTTATCAATGGCAGCGGCTTCAGCCTGCTCCCGGTTTGGAACAGCAACTGGAACACAGCGAGGCATTGCCACTATTACTTTTCCCTTCACAAGAAAGCCTGTCACTGTCAGAAGGATTGGCAATGGCCGGGCAAAGCAGCAAAACACCGCATTTTATCGTGCTCGATGGCACCTGGCAGGAAGCAAAGAAAATGGAAAGGAAGAGTCAGTGGTTAAAAGAGGTGCCACGGGTACAACTCAGTCCATCTCAGGCATCAGAGTATCGTTTGAGAAAGAACCAGCAATCCGGTGAACTGTGTACACTGGAAGTTGTGTCTGAACTGTTGAGCCAGTTAAACCAACCGGAGGCAGCAGCGGCACTCCGGCTGTTTTTACAGCGGTTTATGGCCAGATTGCAGACTGATAAAAGCGGCCACGCACTGCAAATCTGAAATTATTCAACCAACAGCAGCAACTCATTCAGCTGGTGAATTTCAACATCCGGCAGCAACCGGGAGCGTTTAGCCCGGCTCAAACTTCGTGTGCCACCGACATTCATCCAACAGGCACTAAAACCGTTTAATTTTGCCCCGGCGACGTCAGTTCTCAGGTGATCACCAATGTGTAAAATCTGTCCGGCCGGACAGGATAGCGCTTGTCTGGCTTTGATAAATAAGTCTGAATGGGGCTTGGAAAATCCGTCCGGACCTGCTTTTAACGTTTGTTGAAAATAGGATGACAAGCCAATCTTTTCCGGACTGGCATTCCCGTTGGTAATCGCAATCAAAGGAATTTTTTCAGCCAGTGTCTGCAACACCTGGTGAGTCTCTTGGGGTACATGAATCTGATTACGCCAGTACAACACTTCGACGATCGCATCTCTTGCCACTGCTGTTGCTTTTTCTTCATCGTAACCCAATGCCTGCATACCACGACAAATACTCTGAAAACGCCATTGAGTGACATCATGGATAATCTCCGGATATTCTTCCCGCAGGGATTGTTTTTGCTGCTGCCACCACGATAGCGGACAGGAAGCAGTCACCGGATGATGCGTATGCATCCACGCCATCAGTTTTTTTTCAACCTGCCGGATGACCGGTCCGTTATCATACAGCGTGTCATCGAGATCAAAGGTCATTGCCCGGATACGAGGCATGTTACGATAATAATGCATAGTTCAGCTTTCCCGTTTCTTCTTCGCACGTGGATGAGCCTGATCATAAACATTCGCCAAATGCTGAAAATCAAGGTGAGTGTATATTTGAGTTGTTGAAATATTTTCATGCCCCAGCAGTTCCTGAACCGCACGTAAATCATGACTTGATTCAAGAATGTGAGTCGCAAATGAGTGACGGAGCTTATGGGGGCTGATATGGCTGGAAACAGACTGTTTAATTCCCCACTCAGCCATACGCTTTTGTACATTCCGGTGAGAAATTCTGCACCCCCGTTTAGAAATGAACAGCGCAGGCTCATCGGCGAGAACCCATTGGGCCCGGAAAGGAATCCACCGGCGGATCCATTCAGCTGCCAGACCAGTAAACGGAACTTTACGCTCCTTATCACCTTTGCCCACCACCCGGAGCTCTCCCTGATCAAATGACAGGTCAGCAAGATTGAGGCTCACCATTTCAGCCAGTCGTAAACCCGCGCCATACATCAATTCCATCATCGCCCGGTCACGAACAGCCAGCGGATCATCCTCATTGACCTCAAGCAATTGAGCCACTTCATCGACATCCAGATTTTTTGGCAAAGGGCGTTTTTTCTTTGGTGCAGAAACACCTTTCGCAGGGTTGGCTGGCAATTCTCCGCGCAGGATCAGGAAATCAAAAAAACTTCGCAGTGATGATAACCGGGTCCCCACACTGCTGGCCTTCATCCCCTCACGCATTCCCTGAGCGGCAAGCTGTCTGACCCAGGATGCATCGACCTGCTGCCAGGATTTGAGCCCCCTTTCTGCTAGATACTCAGCCATGTGGACCAACTGCTGCCGGTAATTCTGGCGGGTATGAGCACTCAGTCCTTTCTCATTTCGCATGTAATCATCGAAACGGTTCAGGGGCTGAAGGAGTGTTTCCGGTAACACTGAAGCCGACGTCTCATGCATATCACGAACGCTTCCAGGGTAAAATATCAATCAGGTGGGACAGAACCACCCCGAGATGAGACAAAAATAGCGTATCCATAGAAGGCTGGAAATGCCCGCCATCTTCGCTGGAAAAAGCCAAAATGCCATTCATCTTGCGGGACGTCAGTGGCAGAACAACATAGGAGCCAAATTCAGGTGAGACCGACTGGGGACCAAACAGTCCAACCCGATCGATTTTTCTCATTCTGCCCAGATAAGCCTGACCACCGTGAATGTAACTGCGGGAAAAGTTATGCCAGTAATCCATATCTAACTGATACTGACTCACCGACAGCGGCGCGGATAAACGGATATAAGCTTTCAGATTGATATCAGCTGCTTTTTGCTCAACCAGCCGAATCACCTCAGACAGTTCATCACAACGCAGGATGTCTTCCTGTAGCATCATAAAGTGCTGAAATGTACGATCATTACCGGCGGCAAGCGACATTAAAGCTGTTATTTCTTCCTCAAGTGACTCAATCCGCTGGCGCTGACGACGCATCTGGATATGAGCCAGAGAGACAGCTCCCGGCTCCTGCGGCAAAGTCAACCGCTCAGCCAGTTCCGGACGATGGATAAAAAAATCAGGATGATGGCGAAGATACTCAGCCACCACCTCTGCTGTCAGTGCATCACTTTCTTCAATTTCTATATCAGTGCTAGACACAATATCCCTTATCAGCAAGAAATCTGACCATCAAAAACATGTGCAGTGGGTCCCGTCATATATAACGGCTTACCCGGCCCCTTCCACTGAATTTTCAGTGTGCCTCCCGGCAACCGGACCAAAACAGTCTCCTCAAGAGTCTCCTGAAGAATCCCGACAGCAACAGCAGCACAGGCACCACTTCCGCAAGCCTGAGTTTCCCCGGCACCACGTTCGTAAACCCTTAAATGAATTTCTCCGGGATGAACAATCTGCATAAACCCGGCATTCACCCGCTCGGGGAAACGTTCGTGTGATTCCAGCTGTGGCCCCATCGTATCAACATCGGCAGTCAATACGTCGTCAACAACAGTCACAACATGCGGATTTCCCATACTGACGGCACCACAGAACAAAGTTTGCCCGCCTACACGTAAAATATAGGTTTTTTCCTGCTGTTTTGCTTTAAACGGAATTTTGTGAGGCGTGAAGTCCGGCACCCCCATGTTAACGGTAATCTGATCGTCTTCTTCGACTTTCAGAACCATTTTTCCTTTTTTGGTGCTGACGTGAATACTGAACTTATTCGTCAATCCTTTCATCCGGACAAAGCGGGCAAAACAGCGGGCACCATTGCCACATTGTTCAACTTCACTGCCATCCGCATTAAAAATCCGGTAATGAAAGTCAGTTTCAGGGTCGTAAGGGGCTTCAACGATCAATAGCTGGTCAAAACCGACCCCGGTGTGACGATCCGCCAGTCGGCGGATCAATTCAGGTGAAAAAAACACATTCTGGGTGATACAGTCAACGACCATAAAATCGTTACCCAGTCCATGCATTTTAGAAAAATGGAAGTGCATAAAATTCTTTACTCCGGCAATTGGGTCTCCTGAGCCCACAAATCAGCAAGAGATTCCCGCTGACGAACCACATACGCCTGATCACCATCAATCATAATTTCTGCAGCCCGTGGGCGGGTATTATAATTTGAAGACATCACAAATCCGTATGCACCGGCTGATCGGACAGCCAGAATATCACCTTCCTGAACAGACAGACTGCGGTCTTTACCAAGGAAGTCGCTGGTTTCACACACAGGCCCGACAATATCATAGACAGTCTCTTGCCCTTCACGCGGAACAACAGGAATAATCTCCTGCCATGCCTGATATAATGCGGGACGCATCAGATCATTCATCGCGGCATCAACAATCGCGAAATTTTTATGTTCCGTATGTTTCAGAAATTCCACTTTGGTCAGCAACAGTCCTGCATTGGCCGCAATCGCCCGGCCAGGCTCAAAGATCAGTTCGAGATTCTGATGATTCGATAAACGTGACAACAGCGTTTTAGCGTACTCAGATGGCTGAGGTGGTGTCTCATCATTATAGCTGACACCCAAACCGCCACCGACATCCAGATGATGAATCTCGATTCCTTCCGATTTCAGTTGCTCAATCAACGCTAACAGACGGTCGGTGGCATCAATGAATGGGTCGATATTCGTCAGCTGGGAACCGATATGGCAATCCATCCCCTGTACAGAAAGGTGCTCAAGTTGATTCGCTAAACGATAAACATCCACAGCACGATCAAAGGTGATACCAAATTTATTATCTCTCAACCCGGTAGAGATGTAAGGGTGGGTTTTTGCATCAACGTCCGGGTTAATCCGCAATGAAACCGGTGCAATTTTGCCAGATAATCCGGCAACCTTATTGAGTCTTTCCAACTCAGGTTCGGATTCGACATTGAAACATTTAATACCCAGCTCAAGGGCACGGCGCATTTCTGCTTCCGTTTTCCCCACCCCGGAGAAAACAATTTTTTCCGGATCGCCGCCAGCGGCGATCACCCGCTCAAGCTCTCCGCCGGAAACAATGTCAAAGCCTGATCCCAGACGGGCCAGAACATTCAAAACACCGATATTTGAATTGGCTTTAACGGCATAACAAACTAAATGCGGGTGATCACCAACCGCCTTATCAAATGCATGCCAGTGACGCTCCAGTGTCGCTCTGGAATAAACATACAAGGGCGTTCCGAAATCTTGTGCCAGTTCCGAAACAGTGACATCTTCGGCCCAAAGCTGGCCATCCCGGTAATTAAAGTAATCCAAAATCTTTTCCCTTCACACTAATTGATGATTATGGCTGAGATTGCTCATTTTGAGGCTTATCTGCCGGCATATATAAGGCACCCGTTTGCCCGCAGCCAGACAATGCTAACAAGCAGAGTAACAAAAATGCCGTCAACTTTTTATTCATTTTGTATATATCGTGATTATTTATTCAATGCCCTCTATAATCGCACCAGATTCAGGAAAAGCAATAGGACATCAGAATGAACGATACTGAATTTCATCAATATGTTGACCAGCAAATGGAATGCATTGAGCAGTTAATTGATGATTCCGGCGCCGATATAGATTATGAAACAACCGGGAATGTCATGACGCTTGATTTTGAGGATCGCAGCCAGATCATTATCAACCGTCAGGAGCCGATGCACGAGATATGGCTTGCGTCCAAATCGGGTGGGTTTCATTTTCAGTATACAAACAATCAGTGGATTTGTTCGAAAACAGGTCTGGAACTAACGGAACTGGTCAGACAGGAATGTGAAAAACACGCCGACGAAACCATTGAATGGGAATAAATCAGCCAAACCGCTGTTGTGAGAGAGAGTCCGCTCCCCGCTCAGCAGAGCCGGATGATGATTGACTACGACACGGAATGACATGACTACACCCGTTGTCTTCAGGGTGTAGTATCTGGTAGTACTGCGGCAGATTAAAGTTGATAAATTTAGAGGAGACTTTATTCTCGTCACGCATCGAGGTGTAGAAGTTATTCAGGCTTGAAACCATATCATCTTTACTGCCACTGAACTGATGGTACACTTCAACACGGTTCGACTCATCCAGAACGTAGATATTAAAACCTTTCTCCGAATCTTCGAAGAAAAACTGAATCAGTCCCTCACTGGCAAAGCCGTCAATCACATCCGGTAAATTGAAGTCCTGCTCCCGATCAATCATCAGCAAAGGCGAACCATTGACTTTATTAATGGAAATACTGCGGTAAAAATCGACTGAATTTTCCAGCCGCTGAACAGAAACACCCCGGCGTTCAAAAAAGAAACCATACATCTGCCCCTGAACGCGCAATGCTTTGAAACGACGACGCTTCATCTGATCGATTGGTTTTAACCTTAAATCAATACATTCCGCTAACAGCTGATAAATCGCATTCCGGATCACGCCACGTAAATTCTGACTGTAGCAAAAAACATCCACAGACTCCGGAGGAAGCGCATCCTGATGCATTTTACATAACATGGTTTTCAGCGCATCAAGAATGGATGTTTCACCTTCAAAATGCAGCGTACGGACCTCATGCCATGAATTCCGGTAAACTAAATCAATACTGCCGACCAAACATTGCTGTTCCCTGCCAAAGCTGAGGATATCGACTGTCTTTAAATCAATTTTGAGCGTTTTCCCGGAAATATGACAAGTTGGGTCCTGCTCGAAATTAATAAACATGGCTAATTGATTAATCTCACAGGGGCTCGCCAGTGCCTGCATTGTCGGCCTGCGTTTATTTAACGAAAAGGTATTCCGTAAATCACTGACCATCTGATATAACTTGTCAATGTCCAGTTGCCCATCACGAATCACCGCATCAAGCCGGGTTGATTCGGTGATCAGCCCATTAAAAAATGCCCACGCGACCAGTTTACTCAAATACTCGTGATGTTCTAAATACCGGTGACCGATAATCCGCTCCGGAATCAACGGTTGTTTGTAGAGATACCAGCCATCCGGATTCACCCGCCCTTCCTGCACTTCGATAAATGATAAATCCGATTCATGTAAATCGGGAGAAATCTGAGGATTCAGCAGCGTTACTTTTCCCGGCAAAATTTCAAACGCTGTATACAACTTCCGGGCAAGAATAGAAATATCCTGTGGACTGATAGATGAAGTGATATCGTTACGGCGCGCAAACTGGATTAAATTACGATAGCTTTGCATTAAAGCATCCAGTAAATCACTGTGAACAATTTTCACCTGTTCCACTTTCCAGTTCCGCCGGTTATCAAGACCTTCGATCTCTTCAGCCGTCCATCCCCAGGATTCTGACAACTCTTGTAGTGCCGCCCGTCGCCAGGGCATGGAACCCACTCCCGGCTCACGGGATAATTTCTCATGTGTTTTCAGGTAGAAACAGCGCCGAACCAAATCAAGCCGTGTCTGATCATTGATTCGCTCGAGATACAGCGTGACTTTCTCAAGCATCAGATAATACGAATCAATACCATATAACTCAGGTTCATGGGTAAAAAACCGGCGCTTACTGTCGATACTCAACAGTTGTGTGTGCGGGTATTCCCATGAATAGGCTTCAAGCAGAATGGCTTTCAGAACAGACTTATAGGGTGAGTCAATACTCTTATAAAGCTGCCAGAGATTGGCTCCGAAATACTCTTCAGCAGGTATATGATTCAACCGGCCAAAATCGAACCACTCGTCACAGTTAATATAGGACTTTTGACATAGCTGCTGCGTGTACTCGTCATAGCACTCTTCCATCTCTGGCGGAACAATTTGCCACAGCAGACGTTTTCCTGCTAAACGTACAGCAGAACGATAAAACTCATCCAATAACAATAAATGCTGGGAAGAGCCGCAATTTTCACCCGTCATTTCTTCTGAATGCTGATGACGAAAACGCTGCTCATCCATGATAAAGAAGTTCGCTTCAACCCCCTGAGTTTTTGCCCAGTCAGTCAGCAACAAACATTTTTTGGAGAGCTTTTCTCTCAGCTCCAGCCCCATAGAAGAATGAATGCATACCCAAACATCCAGATCGCTGGATGTGCTCTGGCCAATGGAGGAAGTACTTCCCATCGTGTACAAACCGAGGATGCCTGGCACCGGCTCCTGATACAGAGAATGACCCAAAGTGAGCTCTGTATCGCTGATAAAGCGTTGCTGATATTCGTCGGGCTCAAACCCCCAGACACCAGAAGGAACATCTTGATTGTAATAACCGGGAATTGCAGGATGATTGAAATGAAAAAGTGCGGGAATAAGGCGAAATACACGTTGACTTTGAAGATCCATCAATGCAAGCGCACGCTCAGTGCGCAGCTGATTCAGATGATCCAATCTTTCTATCAAAGTCTCAGTATAGCTTAGCAAGGGAAATTTCCTTGGTTAAATACAGTCTGTAAAATTGTTCACTACCTGCACGACATCGCAGAAAAAACGTGATCAATGTATCATTTTATTTATCTATGGTAAAGAATTAGCCAGTGGCCATACAGGGAAATACGACCTACTTCACCAAATTATCAATATTCTTGTGTGTCACTACTAAATAATAGCCCATTCTATAAACAAGAGCTACATCACAAAAATAAAATAATGCGACTCAATATTCAACCAGATTCACTAATTTATTCTTGATTTTCGATTTTTATGAAAAGAATGTTAGGATGACTTAAAGGCCTTCAGCGATTCAACATCAGAAATAATTATGACCAATATCCGTCCAGTCCGCATTGCAACACGAAAAAGTCCACTTGCTCTTTGGCAGGCAGAATATGTAAAAGCAGCACTGCTCAGGAAACACCCTGAGTTGACTGTTGAGCTGGTCACAATGACCACAAAAGGAGATGTCATCTTAGACACGCCACTCGCAAAAGTTGGTGGTAAAGGACTTTTCGTCAAAGAACTTGAAGTGGCAATACTCGAAGGGCGGGCAGATCTTGCGGTTCACTCCATGAAAGATGTCCCCGTCGATTTTCCTTCCGGACTGGGGCTTGTGACGATTTGTGAACGGGATGATCCGAGGGATGCGTTTGTTTCAAATACATTTTCTTCTGTTGATGCACTCCCGCAGGGAGCCATCGTCGGTACATGTAGCCTGCGCCGACAGTGTCAGCTGAAATCTTATCGCCCGGATCTGATTATCAGGGAACTGAGAGGCAATGTCGGCACCCGGCTGGGTAAACTGGATGCGGGGGATTTTGACGCGATTATTCTGGCGGCTGCAGGGTTAAAGCGCTTGCAACTGGAAGAAAGAATTAAAAGTTATTTATCACCGGAAAACTCACTGCCAGCGGTTGGTCAGGGGGCCATAGGCATTGAATGCAGACTTGATGATGTCTGGCTGCGGGAAAAACTTGAAGTTTTGAATCACGATGAAACTTCAGATCGTGTTCTCTGTGAGCGGGCGATGAATCTGACACTTGAAGGTGGATGTCAGGTACCAATCGGAAGTTATGCCATTCTGGAGAACAATGAACTATGGCTCAGAGCACTGGTCGGTGAACCCGATGGCAGCAAAATTATCCGTGGAGAAATACGCGGTCCACGGCAAGAAGCTGAAAAGCTGGGTATGACGCTGGCAAAACAACTGATTCAGGATGGCGCTCAAGAGATACTCAACCGCCTGAGTCATACAACAGAGCCCTCATGAGCATACTTGTCATCCGCCCGCATCCACACGGAGAAGACCTGTGTAAGCAACTTGATCAGCATGGTCTTCCCGCTATTCATCTGCCGCTCGTCCGCTTTAACAGAGGACGAGACTGCCCGAAAATCATCCCCCTGACAGAACAAAGCCAAATAATTATTGCCGTAAGTCAGCAGGCTGTCATGTTTAGCCACGAATATCTCACAGCGCTTGATTACAAGTGGCCGGAACACATCAGATATCTTGCCATTGGTCAAAAAACTGCACAACTTTTGAGTAAATTTACCCAACAACCGGTAAACTACCCCGGAATTAGTGACAGCGAACACTTTATCGGACTTCCGGAACTTCAGAATCTCTCTGGTATCTCAATAGTGATACTCCGGGGAAATAGTGGCAGAGAGCTCATCGCTCAGGAGTTAAAGAAACGGGGAGCCAAGATAAACTATTGCGAAGTTTATCAACGGGAAATGGTGCCGTTTAATGCGGAAAAAATGGTACAACAATGGCAGAATGCAGCGATAGACCATATCGTCGTGACCAGTGCTTCTCAACTCAGCTTTTTTGTTTCGCAAATACCTGATTTTTGCCACCCATGGCTATTTGATCGGATATTACTTGTCCCTGGTTTGCGTATAGAAGAAATTGCACAAAACATGGGATTCAAACATATTATCGTGGTGGGTAGCGCCAGCAATTCAGATTTAGTGGCTGCACTTCAGCCCCAGAAAGAGTGATAGGAACCATCAATGACTGATAAAAAAAATCAACCTGAAAAACAGCAGCCAAAAGACAGTAAGCCAGAGTCTCAGGTATCACCGGCTCAGGGACAGACATCTTCAGGCACGACACAGCACACTTCCGGTTCTTCAGCAAAAACATCCACTCCAAAACAAAAAGATAAAGCAACACCAGGAACCGGGCTTGCCAAAACAGCCATTATTCTCAGCCTGATTCTTGCCGGTGGGATGGGGGCATATGTTTACCACATACAGAAGAATTATCAGACCCAGATAGCCAGCCTTCAGCAACAACTTCAGAATTCAGTCTCTGAACTCAATCAACAAGTCACCTCACAAGACCAATCGACCCAGGAAAAACTGGTCCAGACATCCAATAAATTCGATACACTGCTGAACCAACAGCAAAAAAGTCTTGAGAGCCTTCAGCTGGCACTGGCTGATATGAAGGGCCGTCGTCCGAATGACTGGCTGCTGGCTGAATCTGACTATCTGGTCAAACTTGCCGGAAGAAAACTCTTTCTCGAACATGATGTTCAAAGCGCGACATTGTTAATGGAAAGTGCAGATCAACGCATTGCCGCCCTGAACGACCCGAGTCTTGTGCCGTTGCGCAAATCAATGGCCCATGACATCACAACGCTCAAGGCCGTTCCGCTGATAGACAAAGATGGTTTGGTACTGCGTCTGACCAGCCTGCAACAACAGATCAAACAATTACCGCTCGCGAATGCAATTCTGCCGGACGCACCTGAAATACAGAAAGAAGAAGTGACTGAGAATATCAGTGACTGGCAACATAACCTGCTGACTTCAGCGAAAGATTTTGTCAATAATTTCATCACGTTCCGAACCAGAGACGGTAATGTCATTCCACTGCTTTCTCCAAAGCAGGACTTCTACTTAAGAGAAAATTTAAAAGCGAAACTGGAAACAGCAATTCGCGCGGTTTACGACGAACAGCAAGCGGTATACAGCACAGCGCTTTCAACTGCCAGAGAGTGGTCGGTGTCTTTCCTGAATCAGGAAAACAATCATGTACAGCAATTCAATCATATGCTGGAAACGCTCAGTAAGAAAAATATTCAGGTCAACTACCCGGTCAAACTGGAATCACAGAGTCAGTTGACTGATATTATTAATACACGTCTGCGCAAAGAAGTAACCAGTTTGACGGAGGATGATTCATGATTCGTTCAATCTTTCTGTTTGTTGTTCTCGGCATCGGTTTATTTGTCGGCACTCAGTATGCAGGACAGCAAGGCTACGTTTTAATTTCTGCTGCTGGTAAAACGATTGAAATGAGTGTGACATCACTTGTCGTCATGATTATTGTTTTACTGGCAATCCTGTTCGGCCTTGAATTTCTGATTAAAAAAGTCCTGAATACAACCACTTCAACCTGGAACTGGTTTGGTGAACGGAAGCTGAAAAAGTCCCGCCGGTTCACCAATGAAGGTATCGTCAAACTCATTGAAGGTGACTGGAAACTCGCAGAAAAAAAAGTCACCCGGTTGGCGAAAAATCATGATATGCCTTTACTATGCTATCTCATTGCTTCCGAGGCAGCATTAGAGCAGGGAAATAATCAAAAAAGGGAACATTATTTATCTCTGGCCTCACAGCAAAAAGATTCAACACTTGCTGTGGAACTGACGAAAGCGAGACAATACATTAAAGAGAAGAATTATCAGGCAGCACAAAAAATTGTCTCTGAGTTATCAACACATTATCCATCCAATCCGGTTGTGCTCACCCTGCTGAAAAGTACTTACTACCAGTTACAACAATGGCCTGAATTACTCTATCTGTTGCCTCAGCTCAAAAAACGTAAGTTAATTGAAGATGATGAATTACAAAAACTAAAAGTTGAAGCACATTGCCAACAACTCTCACAGGCAGCAAATCAACTGAATCAGGAAGGGTTACAGGAACACTGGAATCAACTTGCAAGAAAAACCAAATCACAACCCGAAATTCTGACGCATTATATTCGATTGCTGATTAAGCATAATGAAGATTCCCAAGCCTTCAAACTCATCAAAGAACAACTGAAAAAACAACCTGAATCTCTGTTAAGTACACTTCTTCCCGAACTCAATCTTGAGCCACCTCAGGCTGAATCTGCAATAAAGCTGCTTAAAGACATGGTTCAAAGTAATGAACATAATGCTGAAGCTCAGAGTGCCTTAGGCCGGTTCTATATGAAACAGCAACAGTGGAGCAGAGCTCAAACCTGTTTTGAAACCGCGTTAAGAGGCAGAAGTCAGATATCAGATTATCGTTATCTGGCACAAGCTCTGGAATACCAAAACATGGCACAGGCAGCTCACGATGTCAGTCAGAAAGCATTAAGCCTCGCAAGTGCTACAGATATAAAATGAAGAGACAACAGAACAAAACAAAACAAAAAGCCAGTAACACGCTTACTGGCTTTTTTATTTCATCAATCGCTTTAATTTCGTAAATATCTATATAGCGTGATAGCGTGAGAAATGACTATATCACACGGGAAAATTGTTGCTGCCGGGCCCTGTTTCGTAGATACCGGTCAAAACACATACAAATATTGCGAATGAGTAACCGCCCCCTTGGAGTCACCAAAATCACGTTGGGCGTTATTTTTACCAGACCATCAGTTGCGAAAGTCTGAAGCAACCCTAAATCTTCACTGAAATAACGATCGAACTGAATACCAAAATCAGACTGGATGGCTTTCTTGTCCAGTACAAAATTACACATCAGTTGCTTAATCACTTCACGCCGGATTAAATCATCCCGATCAAGAGAAACACCTTTCCACAAGGCATGGCGCTGTTCATCCACCTGATGATAATACTGCGATAGCTCTTTGTGGTTCTGTGCATACACATCACCAACCATTGAGATGGCAGAAACACCAAAACCAATCAAATCACAGTCGCCATGAATCGTATATCCCTGAAAATTCCTGTGCAGGCACCCTTGCCTTTGTGCAACGGCCAAATCATCATCAGGCACAGAGAAATGATCCATACCGATATATTGATAACCCGCACCGGTCAAATGCCGGATAGCAGACTGAAGAATATTCATTTTTTCCTGAGCAACCGGCAAGTCTGCTTCTTTTATTTTTCGTTGCGCTGCAAACAACTGTGGCATATGAGCATAATTAAAAACAGATAAACGCTCGGGCGCCAGCTGAATGACTTTCTTCAGTGTCTCCGTAAATGATTCGCAACTTTGCTTCGGTAAACCATAAATTAAATCAAGATTCACAGATCTGAAGCCAATTGATTTCGCTCGTGCGACTAAATCAATGATAAACGCTTCATCCTGCTCACGGTTAATCAATTGTTGAACCTGTTTATCAAAATCCTGAACACCGATACTCAGACGGTTAAAACCTTCCTGATATAAATGGTCCAGCAAAGTTACATCAATTTCCCGGGGGTCTATTTCAATGCTGATCTCAGCATCCGGGGTAAAATCAAACTCGGCACGCAACAGCGTCATTAAACGGCTGATTTGGGCTTCGGTCAGAAAAGTGGGCGTACCACCACCAAAATGTAACTGCACAACCTCCCGATTCTGCAGCTGTAGCAGAGAGGCCCTCTGACGAATTTCCAGCTCTAAAACATCCAGATATTCATCAGCTTTGTGATGATGACGGGTCACCAGTTTATTACAGCCACAGTAGTAGCAAAGCTTATGACAGAATGGAATATGAATATATAACGACAATGGACGCTCGGGATACTGAGTACATGCCATGTCGAATTCAGCAATAGTAAAAGCTTCATGAAATTCTAAGGCAGTCGGGTACGAGGTGTAGCGGGGCCCGGAGTAGTTGTACTTATCCAACATATCCTGGTCCCATATGACCTGCTGATCCAATATTGCTCGTTGAAACATATTCATTTATTCCGCACTCAACACTGAAAGTGTATTTTGCCACACAGATTGGGTCTCGAGTTGAATAAGAAAACAGAAAATCTTAGTAATCGTCTAAACTGTTACTCAGATCACTGAACTCATTCATTTGCACCACGACTAAATGGTTTGAACCAGAATTTGGTTATCTGTTGCCTTTAAATCTTTCCGGAGCTGATGTAACTCCTGATTAATAGCTTCATGAAGCCGCTCTTCCGCTTTCATACGACTCAGGTTTTGCTTCATGCGCTCCTGCTTAGGCAATGCCTGTCGCGCCTCACCTCGCGCCATATCTTTGACAATATGATACAGTTCGCTGATAGCCGGGTAGGTTTGCTCAAAGTCGACCCGTTGCTCTCCCTGAACATAATCCATAATACAGTAGATTCGGATACTTAGTTCAGACAGGTCACATTGCCCCTGAATACCAACCATACATAAAGTGTTCACATTATCAAAAATATTCGCGTTTCTCTTTTCAACTGCCAAAGCCTGATGCTTTGCAAGCAAAGCTTTCTGCTTTTTCAGTTTGAATAACAAATATCCGGCATAAACAGCCAAAACCAGAATAATGATACTGCCAATGACCACAAGTACGGTTAAATTCATTCTCGGCTCCAGAGATTACAATTTATCAGTGTCCAGATCGGTAAACTGCTGTAACAACTCATCTTCATCCGACAGTCCTGAAAAATCAGAAGTATCCGGCTGGTCATCATCATCTGGTGCCTGAGTATCCATCTCTTCCAGTAAACCAAGTTGTTGCATCAATTGCTCGATCCGATCGAGCTTTTCATCGACATACTTTTGTAAACCTGCACCAAGCTTTTCACCGTTCTCCAAACGCCCCAACAGCACCTGTAACTGCGCATCATTTTCCAGCTGTATTAATTCCTGTTCAGCAGAAAGACGTCGCTCCTGTTTGGTTTGTTTTTTGGGCGCATCGACAATGAGAGGAACCTTTTTCTTACTCCCCAGACGCGGATCTCCGTGTTGATTGCTTTTTACAAAATCACCTTCAGCGCCCTGAGAGTGGCGGCTTCCGGTTTTTAATCCTTTTCTTTTCTTTTCTTTTTTTCTCAGACGACCTTCAATATCTACATTTTTACGGTTACTTTTCCGTGCAAATACAAGATCACCATTCACACCTGTTGTTGTTACTTTTCTGCGAGTCATGACAAGCCTTTCCTCAGTAAAATTACATCACGCCCGATAAATTCAAGTTCAAGCTTATCCCGCTCAGCTAAATACCGGAATGTTTTCTGGCTGAAAAAACTCACGTGGGTGAGGTCATTTTTATAGTGCCAGGTTGAAAATGCATCCTGACTTTCAACTAATTTCGTCATTAAACCAATATATCCACCAGGTTTCAGCATGTTTAACCATTGCAGCCAAACCTCTCCGGGATGATATAAATACTCAATCACTTCTGTTGCCGTAATAAAATCATAGGTTGATGATAGAGCCGATATATTGTGATGGTAAAAAAAATCGTACAGCGTTGTCTGGTGACCAGCTTCTTCCAGCATGACTGACAACGTCGGTCCCGGTCCACATCCATAATCCAGCCCTGAAGATTCGGGCGGCAAACGTTGCTTCAGCGGCAGACACAAGCGAGACAAAAACCGCCTGTATCCGGGATCAGAAGGATGATTCTCATGCAAATCATAGATGGCTTTTTCTTCGTCTGCCTCTAAACGATAAGAGGGAGCAACACTCACCAGGGCACAGCAAGGACACTGCCAATATTCACGCCGTTTATCCTGATGATAAAACTGCAAAGAAGAAGCGTCACAAAGCGGACAACTATGCATGCGCACTCCGGATTAGAGGATCATTAACCATAAGGATGCGGAACATACCAGAAACTGAGAAAATAGTGGAGTCAGTATACCGACTTTTTCAGGCTTATTTATAAAAAAAACGACAGGAGAACCTGTCGCTTTCTAATTCTGCTTTCTGAGCAGAAAATGATTCGGGCACATAACTGTGCACAACTTTCCATTTGTTATTCGTGCTTTCCATGCATAAACATCGTTTGTCATCATCCTGATGAATTTTAACTGTCCATGAAAACTTCACTGTTATGGGCACTTCCGTGTCCTGGTCCTTTCCACGCTTCTTCCTGAAACAAATAGACCATCCATATCGGGTACAACGCCTTGTCGACCCTGAAAGGCTATCACAAAGACTATTCGCGAAACCCACGATCAAATTTACCTGAATTTTCAGTAAGAACAACGTGCCTGCTTTGTTTATTTATCACACTTTGAAACAATTTTTTAAAAAATATTAAAAATCAGATGATTAAATTAATCAAACCATAAACAGAGGATGTATTTATGGGCAATCTCTTACAAAAATCATCAGAAAAAAAGAAAATTATCCGATAATCGACTACTGCGTCCGAATACGCTCTCATGAATCATAAAGATAATCATCCTCTCTTTTGAACTATCCAGCTATCAAGAGTATTCATGATATACTCAATGCTGTTCCAGACTTTGCCACAATGGAGTTTACTTTGAGTGTAAAAATTAACTATCAAAACACACACTTTATTACCAGTGCCCCGGATATTCGGCACTTACCTGAAGATCAAGGCATTGAAATTGCGTTTGCCGGCCGCTCAAATGCAGGGAAATCAAGTGCGTTAAACCGGCTGGCTAACCAGAAAAGTCTGGCGAAAACCAGTAAAACACCCGGCAGAACTCAGCTTATAAATTTATTCAAAGTCACTGAGGATTGTCATATTGTCGATTTACCGGGATATGGATTCGCTCAGGTTCCCATTGAGATGAAAAAGAAATGGCAGAAATCCCTGGGAGAATACCTGCAAAAGCGCCAGTGCCTGAATGGTCTGGTCGTTTTAATGGATATCCGTCATCCAATGAAAGATTTGGATCAACAGCTGATTCACTGGGCAGTTGAAAGTCATATTCCGGTTCAGGTTCTGCTCACCAAAGCAGATAAGCTGAAAAGTGGTGCCAGAAAAGCACAACTGCTGAAGATCAGAGAAGCTTCACTCGCATTTTGTGGTGATGTCAGCGTTGATTTATTTTCTTCTTTGTCAGGCATCGGTGTTGACACATTACGCAATAAACTTGATAGCTGGTTTTCACCGGCTTTGACTTCCGGCTCCGATCCTGATGCGGATGAAGTTTAATTTCCTCAGCTAAAACATCACTATCATTTCATCAGTCCTCCACAACCAGAAGATGCTTGAGTATCAGCACAAATAAAAACCCCACCTTCCTGGCGGGGTTAACGGGAGAGATAATGAACTTTTTGTTATTTGTTTTTGTGCCACTAGAAGCATCGTTCAATATCAAGAATATTGCAATCCCGAATTAATAAATTTAACAGTCAAACAATTTAAAACCTATCCTATTGATAATAAAGATAAAAGTATTAATTTTATATCTTTATTCACAAATAGAATTAATTAATTTGTGACAAACAATTAATTACAAATTCGTTATATACATTCATTTCATTCAAGATAGCCGACATCGGAACAGACGGAGAAGAAAAACGGAGAGAGAAGACACGGAAAGGTCTCAAAAGCGAAGATTTAAGCTTTAGTATCAATATGTTAATACAATAAAAAACGCCCCAGTCAAAAACTGACTGGGGCGGCTGAAACAGCCTAATCCAATAACGTGAAACAAAAGGTCTGAAAGATAGAACATCTTACCTCTGTACCCTACGTCATTTAATGTACAATATACTGATGAAAAAAGAAACCCTTTTTGTAATTAATTTTCATATTTTATTTTATCAAAATACATAAGGTCATGATTCATCCTTGTTTTTTTCAATTAAAAAAAAACTGGCGTATAAACACCAGTTATTGATTTAAATAAGATTAAGATCACACATTCAACAGGTGAATACACTTAACCAGGACAAACCTATTCATTTTAAAGTTAAAAATGGTTAATGCGCTTGTTCCCAGCTTTCGCCATCACCACATTCAGCCAGTAACGGAACATTCAGCGATGCGGCTGACTCCATGAGTTTCTGTATTTTACTTTCAATTTCGGGTAAAAATGACTCTTGGACTTCAAATACCAGTTCATCATGAACCTGCATCAGTAAACGAACTCTGCCCTGCCCTTCATCTTCAATCCATTGGTCAACTAATAACATCGCTTTTTTGATAATATCCGCTGCGGTTCCCTGCATCGGTGCATTAATTGCCGCCCGCTCAGCAGCCTTACGCCGCATTCCGTTTCTTGAACGAATTTCAGGCAGATATAAACGCCGGCCAAACAGAGTTTCAACGTAACCATTCTCACTCGCTTTGGAACGGGTATCTTCCATATACTGCATCACACCAGGATAACGCTCAAAATAGGTATCCATATAGGATTGCGCTTCTGCCCGCGAGATCCCGAGCTGTTTCGCTAAACCAAATGCACTCATCCCATAGATCAACCCAAAATTAACGGCTTTGGCACGTCGGCGGTGTTCACTTGAAACCTCATCAATATGAACCCCTAAAATCTCAGCCGCAGTTGCAGCATGGATATCCTTTCCTTCACGGAAAGCATCCAGTAAGGCCTGATCACCAGAGAGATGAGCCATGATTCTTAACTCAATTTGAGAGTAATCGATAGCAACAACTTTCCAGCCTTTTTCCGCAATAAACGCCTGACGGATTCTCCGGCCTTCTTCATTACGGACCGGTATATTCTGTAAGTTTGGATCGGTCGATGATAAACGCCCTGTCGCCGTCACTGCCTGATGATATGACGTATGAACCCGTCCGGTTGCAGGATTGATCATTTTGGGTAATTTATCGGTATACGTTGATTTGAGCTTAGCCAGTCCCCGGTACTCCAGTATTACCTGAGGTAACGGATAATCTAAAGCCAGCTCCTGTAAAACCTCTTCATTGGTTGAAGGTGCACCGGATGGCGTTTTCTTCACTACAGGTAAGCCCATCTTATCAAACAGAATAACCTGCAATTGTTTGGGAGAACTGAGATTGAATTCTTCACCTGCTATCTCAAAAGCTTTTTGCTCAAGTTCCGTTAATCTGACCGAGATTTCCTGAGACTGAGCATGAAGTAACGAATCATCAATTAAGACCCCTGTTCTTTCCATTCTGGACAAAACAGGAACCAAAGGAACTTCGATCTCTTCATACACACGCTTCAGCTTCGGATTTGCTTCAATATTTTCGGTTAAGCGATTGTGCAGACGTAAAGTAATATCAGCATCTTCAGCAGCATATATACCTGCCTGTTCCAAATCGATTTGATTAAATGTCAGCTGATTTTTACCTTTACCGGCAATCTGTTCGAACGAAATACATTGGTGCTGCAGAAAACGTAATGCCAGACTATCCATATCATGACGTCCGCCGACACTGTCGTAAACGTAGGATGCCAGCATGGTATCATGACGTATCCCGCGCAGTTCGATGTCGTAACGGGCCATGATACTCATATCAAACTTCAGATTCTGCCCGGCTTTTGCCAGGTTCTCATCTTCAAGCAGCGGTTTCAGTTTCTCTAACACCCACTCCCTGCTCAACTGCTGAGGTGCATCAAGATAATCATGAGCCAGCGGTACATAAGCAGCTTCTCCCTCTTCAGTTGCGAAAGATAAACCAACCAGATTAGCTGTCATGTAATCCAAACCATCGGTTTCAGTATCAAATGCAAATAAAGATGCCGCTTTCAATTTATCCAGCCAGGATAAAAATGTCGCTTCATCCAGAACTGTCTGGTAACCGGACTGATCGATTTTGACGGCTGAGGTATTCACCTGAGATGAGGATTCATTCTGAGTATTCCCGGATGATGGCGCAGACTCCGCATTTTCGCTGCCTTCAGTCAGCTCATTCAACCATGACTTAAATGCCAGCTGGCTATACATCTCTGTCAGAGTATCTTTATCCGGATCTTGTTTAACTAATGCGTCCGACGTTTCGTCCAGAGCCACATCAAGCTTAATCGTCGCCAGCTGATAAGAAAGCAAAGCATCATCTTTATGCGCTTCAAGCTTTTTCGCCATACTTTTGGCGCCCCGAAAGCTCAATTCTGAGATTTTATCAAGGTTTTGATACAGCGTATCCAGTCCGCCGATTCCCTGAAGTAATGCCTTCGCTGTTTTTTCTCCAACCCCGGGGACACCCGGAATATTATCGACCTTATCACCCATTAATGATAAGTAATCAATAATCAGTTCGGGTGGGATACCAAACTTTTCAATCACACCCTCACGATCCAGAATGACGTTTGTCATCGTATTGATTAACGTCACATGCTCATTGACAAGCTGAGCCATATCTTTATCACCGGTACTGATTAAAACAGGTATACCAGCCTGCGCGGCCTGAGTGGAAATTGTACCAATCACATCATCGGCTTCCACACCCTCTATCGCCAGTAATGGCAGCCCCATAGCACGGATAATTTTATGTAGCGGCTCGATTTGATTGCTCAATTCATCCGGCATGGGTGGCCGGTGCGCTTTGTATTGTGGATAAATATCATCCCGGAAAGTTTTTCCTTTTGCATCGAAGATGACGGCAATCCGATCAGATGGATATTGCCGTAGCATGCTGCGAATCATATTCACAACGCCATAAATTGCATTCGTCTGAATGTTACCGTTGCTCATCGTTTCAGGATAAGCATGGAATGCGCGATACAGATAAGATGAGCCATCAATAAGAATGAGAGGATTATCAGGAATTTGAGCCATAGTCTGTTGGTATCCAAATTTTTCGGGAATCACAAGCAGGCCTTAGAATGCCACTTCTGTCTTCAGGATGCTACGCTCTGAATTACTTTTGGTTGAAATGAGCAGAATCATTGAAAGATGGGGGAACGGTATTTTGTGGATAAGTCTGTTCATACTTTTTTTCGTCCGTAAATAGACACGGACAAATATGCAATAAAAATAGAAATAAGACATTGATTATTAATAAAAAATAAAAAGATCTGTGTAAATGACAACGATCCTTTTGTGATCAATAGCTGTGGAAAAGTATAGCTTTTGTACAATGAGGGACTTTTATATATCGTAAAAAAAGAAAAGCGATATTCAAATATGAATATCGCCTAGCATAAGGAAGAAAGTGATTTATGTGACAAATCGCTTTCCTGTAAAGCTATAAATTACACTGGAAGCAATGTGAGCAATGTCGTGCCAAAAAGAATGAATATGCCTGACTATATTTCGTTTATGAATATACAGAACAGCAAGTGCATTCCCTATGACGAGGTTAATAATAACCATTCTCACTTGAGAGTCAAGTGCAAATAAGAATTAATATCATCATTTCTTTAAATTGCTGACAACCGTCTCATTTGATTCAGCCAACCATTGTGCAACATCTTTCGCAAAATACGTGAGAATACCGTCAGCGCCTGCTCTTTTGAAACACAACAAAGATTCAAGAACTGTCTCTCTTTCTTTCAGCCATCCATTCATGATGGCAGCTTTGTGCATCGCATATTCTCCTGAAACCTGATAGGCAAAGGTAGGCACCTGAAGCTCGGATTTAACCCGGCGAACGACATCCAGATAAGGCATACCTGGTTTCACCATCACCATATCTGCCCCTTCCTGAATGTCCATTGCAGCTTCCTGAAGCGCTTCATCACTGTTTGCAGGATCCATCTGATAGGTTTTTTTATTCCCACCTTTCAGATTTGCAGCAGTTCCGATAGCATCACGAAATGGGCCATAATAGCAAGATGCATATTTTGCTGAATAAGCCATAATTTGTGTATTGATATAACCTGCATCTTCCAATGCCTGTCTGATGAGCCCGATTCGTCCGTCCATCATATCCGAAGGCGCAACAACATCAGCACCAGCTTCAGCATGAGAAAGAGCCTGGCGAATCAAAACTTCGGTTGTTTCATCGTTGAGTATGTAACCTTCCTCATCAATAATTCCATCCTGACCATGCGTTGTGTATGGATCCAGCGCAACATCAGTAATGACCCCCATCTGAGGGACATGCTCTTTTAATTCACGGACAGCACGCTGAATTAATCCTTCCGGGTTAAAAGCTTCAGCGGCATCCAGACTTTTAGCATCCTGATTTACCATAGGAAACAAAGCGATCGCAGGAACACCAAGCCCGGCAAGATATAAAGCTTCTTCAATCAACAGATCGATCGACAACCGTTCTATTCCGGGCATAGATTCAACAGGTTCACGGCGATCTTTACCCATCAGGATAAACACCGGGTAGATTAAATCATTGACTGATAATGTATGTTCTGCCGTCAAACGACGACTAAAATCATGCTTACGGACACGACGCATCCGGCGACCGGGAAACTGACCAAATACAGAAACTGACACGCACTTCTCCTTATCTTTTATCATCAATACTCAGGCCACAAAGCTCAGACTTTTGAACTCTGTCTGAGTGATTAAAATCATATACCCAAACCACCTGAACATACATCATTCAGCGCCAGCCGAAAGATGGTTTGGGTATATCACTCCACTGATTCTCCACCATACAACAATCATGAAAAATCTTCATACCCCGTTCTCCCCTGTTTTCTCAGGATATTCCGGTATACTAAGCAACACAAATCCGAATATTCAGACAAAACTATGATTGATACACATGCCCACATCTATGCCAGCGAATTTGACCCGGATCGTGACGACGTCATTCAGAGAGCACGACAAGCGGGAATAGAAAAGATCCTGATGCCAAATATTGATCCCGACTCCATAGCACCAATGCTTGCCACCGAATCTGCATATCCGGATTTCTGCTATGCCATGATGGGGCTTCATCCGTGTTATGTCGATCAAGACTATCAGCAGAAACTCGCTCTTATCGAGCACTGGTTTGAGCAACGGGATTTCATCGCTGTGGGTGAAATTGGCATCGATTTGTACTGGGATAAAACCTATAAAAAGCAGCAGGAAATAGCCTTTATTACCCAACTACAGCTGGCAAAACAAAAGCAGCGCCCGGTCGTGATCCACACCAGAGACTCGATTCAGGAAACACTGGCACTGGTGCAACAAGAACAGGATGGTTCTCTGCGGGGCGTTTTTCACTGCTTTGGCGGAACACGGGATGAAGCACAACAAATCATTGATTCCGGGTTTCATCTGGGCCTTGGCGGTGTGACCACATTTAAAAATGGCGGGATGGATCAAGTCGTCCCGCATCTTGACCTGAGCCATATCATTCTTGAAACTGACTGCCCTTATCTTGCGCCCGTTCCACACAGAGGGAAACGCAATGAACCGACGTACACACAGTTAGTCGCAGAGCGCATTGCGACACTCAAGTCATGTTCCCCGGAAGATGTGGACCGCCTGACCACACAAAATGCCAAAACGCTTTTCAGGCTCAGCTGATAACACGGGCCGACTGGCCAACAAAAGCTTTGGGCCATCAATCTGGTGACACGGTTTTTTTAATCATTGAACGGTGTCACTTTCAGTCTCTTTCCGGGTATAAAAACGGGCAAAAAAGATACCGACTTCAAACAGTAAACACATCGGGATAGCTAATAATGTCTGTGAAAAAATATCCGGAGGCGTTAACAACATCCCCACAATAAACACACTGACAATGATGTAAGGGCGTTTGGACCGGAGAGTTTCCGGAGAGGTAGCCCCTGTCCAGCACAACAAAATAATTGCAACCGGCACTTCAAATGCAATGCCGAAAGCCAAAAACAGGGCCAGCACAAAATCCAGATAACTGACAATATCTGTCGCATATTCCACGCCACCTAAAGAAATCGCTGTAAAGAACCCAAAAATCAGCGGAAATACGACATAGTAGGCAAACGCCACACCACAATAAAACAGTAAAGTACTGGAGAACATCAGCGGCATCACCAGACGGCGTTCACGTTGATATAAACCCGGTGCAACAAAAGCCCACAGCTGGTAAAGAATATAAGGTACTGCAATAAATACCGACACAATTAAAGTCAGTTTCAGTGGTGTGAGGAAAGGAGAAGCGACATCCGTCGCTATCATCGTTGCACCCTGAGGTAACCGCTCAATTAAAGGACGGGAAACAAATTCATATATATGGCTTGAAAAATAAACCAGTGCGATGAAAATCACTAACACCGCACCCATACTTCGCAAAAGACGATCACGAAGCTCAAGCAGATGACTGATTAAAGGTTGAGTCTGTTCTGCGGATGACATAATGACGATGACTCCTGACAGCAATCAAAACAGTCAGTAATAACTCACTATTTTGAAAACAATTCTATGCTAAGATTCCGGCTTTTTTTCCGTTGCTGACGTATCAGGTACGCTTTCTGCGCCAGAGGTTAAGGCTTTTTTCTCACGCTCAACAGCATCATCTACAGTTTCTTTTACCTGGTTGACAGAAGACTCAAATTCAGAAGCTTTTTTTCTGATCGTCTGTTCTGCATCTTGTAAATCTTTCTGAATCTGATTGAGCTCAAGCTCACGGTTTAACTCATCTTTGACACTGTTGGCCATTTGTCTCGCTGTGCGGACAAAACGGCCTACAGAGCGAATCGCAGATGGCATCCGTTCCGGCCCTAACACGACTAAAGCAACAACGAAAATTAATACCAGCTCCCAAAAACCGATATCAAACACGATTAGGCCCTACTCTTTATCCTGATGACTCTGTTCCTTTTGATGACTCAAAGGCTGACCAGATTTAAGAGCATCTTCATCAGACTTATCCTGTTGTAGTTTATCAGGATCATCATCAGAAATAGCCTTCTTAAAACCTTTAACGGCACCACCTAAGTCACTTCCCATACCGCGAAGCTTCTTTGTTCCAAACAGTAAAACCACGATCACAGCAATAATCAATAATTGCCAGACACTAATTCCACCCATCCTTTACTCTCCTTTTGAAGTCATATTTCTATTTATAATCGTGGTGCACCTGAATCATTGAGTTTATCGACGATAAAGTACCCAACTGCACACCCAACTGATAGTACCACCAATCAAAGTGCTAACAGAAATATCAACATGATCATTCACTGCAAAAATTGCGGAGCAAATCATCAATGTGGCACCAACTCCGAGGAAAAATTTCCCCGTTCCATGTTCCCGTTTCACCTGACGGTAGTTTTGATACATCAGATCAACCCGTTGATTCATCACCCGTCCCTGTTTCAGACTCTCATAAACCAGTTCGGGAAATTCAGGTAATTTCTCAGCCCAATATGGCGCTTTCTCTTTGATAGACCGGACGATAGCCTCCGGACCAACCTGCTGTCGCATCCATCGTTCAAGAAAAGGTTTTGCTGTCTCCCATAAATCCAGTTGTGGGTAAAGCTGACGGCCAAGACCTTCAACATACAACAAAGTCTTCTGCAATAAAACTAACTGTGGCTGAACTTCCATATGAAAGCGCCGGGCCGTATTAAAAAGATTCAGTAAAACGTGACCAAATGAAATCTCACAAAGTGGCTTGGCAAAAATAGGTTCGCACACAACCCGGATTGCACTTTCAAACTCATCAATATTCGTGTCAAAAGGCACCCAGCCAGACTCTACATGTAACTCAGCTACCCGCCGGTAATCCCGGTTAAAGAAGGCCAGAAAATTCTCAGCCAGATAACGCTTATCTTCTTTATTCAGTGTGCCGACAATCCCGCAGTCCAAACCAATCCATTGAGGATTTTCGGGATGATGCGGAGAGACAAACACATTACCAGGGTGCATGTCAGCATGGAAGAAACTGTCTCTGAAAACCTGTGTAAAAAAGACACTTACTCCCCGCTCCGCCAGCAATTTCATATTGGTTCCATTCGCCCGTAATCCTTCGTGGTCAGAGACCTGAATACCATAGATACGTTCAGAAACCATGACAGTCTGGTTACTCAGCTCAGAAATAACTTCCGGAATATATAACTCATCACTGCCTTCAAAATTGCGCCGCAACTGAATGGCATTCGCAGCTTCACGCCGCAGATCCAACTCATCTCTGAGGGTTTTTTCATATTCCTGAATCACTTCAACCGGCTTCAGACGACGCGCTTCCGGCAATGTTTTTGCCACCAACCGGGCAAGACGGAACATCAGCTTAATATCCGCCTTAATCACTGGCTGGATATCCGGTCGAATGACTTTAATCACGACTTCAAGTCCGGAAGATTTCAACGTCGCAGTGTGAACCTGGGCAATGGATGCCGACGCCAGCGGACTGACCTGAAAATCATCAAACCAAGTTTCAACAGGTCCACCTAACGCCGATTCAATTTGCTGCCTGGCCAGCTCACCGTCAAACGGGTCCACTTTGTCTTGCAGCAACGCCAGCTGATCAGCGATATGAGGCGGGAATAAATCCCGGCGGGTCGACATCATCTGACCAAACTTAATCCACACAGGCCCTAACGCCTGTAATGCAAGCCTTAAGCGCTCACCGATAGGTTTTTCCGGATGACGGTTTTTCAGCCAGAATAAAGATTTTCGGGCCAGCATCGGTGCTTTCAATAACTGGTGATGAGGCAGGAGTTCATCCAGTCCAAATTCCAGCTGAACTTTAATAATCCGGTAAAGTCTTTTGATTTCTGTCGGCGTCATTGTTTGTCTGCTACCTGATTATCAATGTTACGCGATACGTGCTGAATACGGGCTTCCAGCCGGGCAAGCTGGCTATGTAAATCATCCACCTGATCACAAAAGTCAGCGACTTCAAGTGGTCCGGGTGCAATACGCCACTCTTCCGTAATGACCTGTCCAAGATGAGATTGGTGCCGGATTAACTCTGCCTGAAAAAAATGGCCCAAATCTTTGGCTCCACGCACAACAGAATGCGCAACAACATCTCCGGTTAACCGGGACAACCATTCTTCCGGGTCTGGCTGACACTCCGTAAGCAATACGGAAAAGTTTTGTGCTAAACGCATATCGCCTTCCAGAACCAGTTCATCTGCTTTGATCAACCGGGTAATATTTGCCTGCTCTTTCAGCTGTGGTAACACACTCAGTTTCAGAGATAAAAAACAATCCGGTTGCCCTTCATAACCATTCAGAACATCAACCTGCTGACTGAACACAAAAGTCAGTGTTTGATCCAGTTCTTTCAGATGAATTTGAACAGACTGCCCCTTGAGGCGGGCAGCCTGACGAACAAGCATGGGATCATCCTGAATTAAACGATTCAAAACCGTTTCAATTGTCGCGGTAATCAAAGATGAAAATGGCATAAACCAGACCTTTAAAAATGTGTAACCACTAAAATTTATAACCCCGGTGCAGCGCAACTATCCCGCCCGTCATATTGTAATAACTCACCTGTTCGAAACCGGCTGTTTCCATCATGGCCTTCAATGTTTCCTGATCAGGGTGCATCCGGATAGACTCAGCCAGATAACGGTAACTATCGGCATCATTTGCAATCAGCTGCCCCATTTTCGGCAAAATATGAAACGAATAGGCATCATACACTTTTGACAGGGGTTCAAAGACAGGCTTGGAAAATTCTAAAATCAATAAACGGCCACCCGGTTTAAGTACCCGAAACATCGACTGAATCGCTTTCTCTTTATCAGTGACATTTCGCAAACAAAAACTGATAGTGATACAGTCAAAATAATCATCCGGAAAAGGCAGTTCTTCTGCATTCGCCTGTACGTAATGAATATTACCGACAAAGCCTTTATCACGTAGCTTATCCCGGCCAACACACAACATTGAGTTGTTGATATCTGCCAGAATAACCTTGCCTGAGTCACCGACAATCCGGGAAAATTTCGCGGTCAAATCACCGGTGCCGCCGCCTAAATCAAGAATTTTCTGTCCGGGTCGGGCACCACTACAATCAATCGTAAATCGTTTCCATAAACGATGGATACCACCAGACATCAAATCGTTCATCACATCATACTTTGCCGCAACCGAATGAAATACCTGTGCAACTTTACGCACCTTTTCATCTTTATCTACGGTTTCGAAACCAAAATGTGTGGTTTCCTGAATATCGTCTAGTTTTTCTGATTGCACACCAATACCTACCTTAAACTATACAAACAGCCTGTAAATAAAAGCCGTTTCCTGAGATACGCGGCTCCCGCATCAGGAGATCACCACCGTACCTTTTCATCATGTTGATTCAGTCAAAGACCGCAGACAACGCAAGACTTACCCAAAACCAGATTTCCCTGAAACAGTCGCCCGGAAAAAATATCAACATCTTTGAGATAACCAAATTGAGAATTAGTTTACTTTATCCCTTTCGGGATGTCTTTGTGCAATCGACAGATTTTCTTCCGGGTCGTCCTGAGCGTCACTGACCAGCTTCGGAGAAATCGGACGTTTCACCTCAACACCAAGACTTTTGAAGCTTTCAGCCTGACGAATCAGATTACCACGACCAGTTGACAGTTTTTTCATCGCACCGTGATAACTTTGTCCTGCTTTCTCGAGTGCTTGCCCAAGTCCATCCATATCATCAATAAATAACCGCAGTTTGTCGTAAAGTTTTGCGGCTTTATCGGCAATAACCTGAGCATTTTGGTTCTGATATTCATTCCGCCATAAATTATCAATCGTTCTTAAAGCCACGAGTAAAGTAGTCGGGCTGACAATAATAATGTTGTTCTCCATCGCATCATTCACCAATGATGGATCGGCCTGAACAGCGACCTGAAATGCCGGTTCAACCGGGATAAACATCAAAACATAATCAAGAGAGTGAACACCTACTAACTTTTGATAATCCTTGCGCCCCAGCTCCTTAATATGAGAGCGGATGGCGATCAGATGTGCCGACATTTCTCTTTCCCGGTCTTCATCTGCTTCTGCATGGAAATAACGTTCATAGGCGACCAAAGCCATTTTAGAATCGATCACGACCTGCTTTTTATCCGGCAGGTTGACGATCACATCGGGCTGGTAGCGCTTACCAGCCTCATTATTTAAGCTTATCTGCGTCTGATACTCATGCCCTTCTCTGAGACCAGATTCAGCCAAAATCTGCGCCAGAACCACTTCTCCCCAGTTCCCCTGCTGCTTGTTATCCCCTTTCAGCGCCTGAGTCAGATTGACGGCTTCTTTTGCCATTTGTTCATTCAGGCGTTGCAGATTTTTCAGCTCATGCACGAGTGTATGTCTTTCTTTCGCTTCTGAACTAAAACTGTCGTTGACCTGCTTTTTAAAACCTTCGAGCTGAATTTTCAGCGGATTCAATAATCCCTCCAGGCTCTGACGGTTTTGCTGATCAACTTTTGCCGTTTTCTCCTCAAAAAGCTGACCGGCCAGATTTTCAAATTGCTGTTTCAGGCGCTCTTCAGCCCGCTCCAGCAACTGGATTTTTTCCTGGCCTGATTTCAGCTGTGCTTCATACTTTGCATTGAGCTCGCGCACTTCTCCGTTCAACCGGGCATTCTGCTCCTGCAACTGATTCATTCGTTGCAGCAACTGTTCCCGTTCCTGCTTAATGACTGAATACTGTTCCAGCTTTTCACGTGCAACCATCAGTTGACCATGCAGTGACCGCGACTCAATCGCTGACTGATCCTGAAGCCTTTCCAGCTCATGTACATTATCCAGAGACGACTCCAGCTGATGATTCAGCTGTGCTACTTTCTGATCACTGAGCTGCTGCTGCATCTCCGATTGCTGCCGGAGCTGAGATATCGTCATTTGATACTTTTGTCTCAACCCAAACCATGTCAGCCCACAAGCCCCGAATACACCGCCCAGAAAAGCAATTAACAATGGCTGGTTCTCAATTATCCAATGCATGATGACATCACTTTTTTATCTTTTATTCCCCATTTGATGGTATTGCGATACTGGATATCTGTCCAGTAAATAAAATATCACCACTTTCCGATTCATGCCGGGCGTGCAATAATCATGCGATCACATAACCGCATGAAACATTCAGGGAAGCATATGACTGCAACAGCCTATCTTTATGAACTCAACCAACAATATCTGACCTTGCACCGCACAAAAGAAGACTTCTTCTGGGAAACCTATATGGGAACCAGTGATGATCATCAGGGATCAGCACAAGCTCAGACGAAATGGACAGAATTCCTCAGTCAGGCATCAAAAATTCCCGAGCTCAGGCAGCAAATCCTCAACGCAGAATCTATTGCGGATCCAGATGAAAAACGCAGCACAGTCACCGGACTAAAAGGCTGGCTGACCATGTTTGAAGCACATGCACTCGAATCTGAAAAAGCACAAATGCTGAAAAAAGAACTCATCGACTTCGAAGCAGCATTGTTTGAAAAGAAACAAAATCACACGATGACTTACCGCGATGAGTCAGGTGAACTTAAAGAGGGCTCACTGCCTTTACTCGCATCAGTTATCCGCACCAGTGATAATGAGGAAGTCAGGCAGTCTGCGCATCAGGCCTTACTGGATCTAGAGCAGTGGCTGCTCAGCAACGGTTTTCTCGAATTGGTCAAACTACGCAATCAGTTTGCCAAAGCGATGGGGTATGACACATTTTTTGATTACTCGGTGCAAAAAACAGAGCAAATGACAACGGATCAATTATTCAGGATTCTGGATGATTTTGAATGCCGGACAAGAGACTGTCATCTTAACAGCCTGAAAGATTTGAAGAATCAGCAAGGCACTCAGGCTCTGCTCGGCCATAACTTTATCAATGCTTTCTCCGGCGATGTTATGCGTGAACTGGATCCGTACGTGCCATTCTCCAGGTCATTACGCCGCTGGGTTGAATCATTCAGCCGTCTGAACATTAATTATTCCGGTGCTGATCTAACGCTTGATTTACTGGATCGCAAGGGCAAATATCAGAATGGTTTCTGTCATGGTCCCGTCCCTTCATTCTACAATCAAAATCAATGGATTCCGGCGAAGGTGAACTTCACCAGTAATGCAAAACCAGATCAGATTGGCAGCGGATATTCAGGGATTAACACGCTCTTCCATGAAGGAGGCCATGCCGCACATTTTGCCAATGTAAAGATGAATGCGCCTTGTTTTTCTCAGGAGTTTGCTCCGACGTCAATGGCCTATGCAGAAACACAATCCATGTTCTGTGACAGCCTGCTGGAAGATGCTGACTGGCTCAAACGCTACGCACATGATGCAGAAGGTAATCCGGTACCGGATGAAATCATTAAGGCAATGATCGACAGCCGACAACCATTCCGGGCATATCAGGAGCGAAGCATTCTGGTTGTTCCTTACTTTGAGCGCACTTTATATCAGCTGAGTGACGAAGAACTTACCCCGCAAAATGCAACGCAACTGGCCAGAAAAATGGAAGCACAGATTCTCGGTCTGGAATGCAGCCCACGTCCGCTCATGGCGATCCCTCATCTGCTCTCAGATGAATCTGCCTGTTCTTACCAGGGGTACCTGCTTGCCCATATGGCTGTTTATCAAACCCGGGCACATTTCCTGGCAAAATATGGTTATTTAACCGACAATCCGGAAATCGGCCCGCAACTGGCAGAACATTACTGGCATGCGGGAAATAGTGTGTCCCTGAATGCGTGCATCGAAAGTTTATGTGGCGAAGGCTTTAATGCCAAATATCTGGCAGATGAGTGTAACCTGTCGGCAGAGCAATTGTGGCAATCAGAACAACAAAAAATCCGGGCATCAGCGACACGAAAACAAAACCCGGTCATCCCTTTGAATGCAACAATCAAGGTTGTTGATGGGGATAAAGAGCTGGCATCCAATACCGGTTCGGATATTGACATGTGTCAGCAGTTTGAGAAATATATTACGGAAACATACGGTTGCTAAGCAATCTGTAACCTTCAGAGCATACCAACTCTCTGATTTATCATGTTCAGTCACGACTGCCGGGCATCAAATGGCCCGGCAATTCGTCATCACCGTTCTCTCCCGCTAAAAGGTTGATGCGTATCTGTGTTCGATATCTGCCTCGTGAGCGACAATCAGGAACCGATCTTTATTACTCAATTATAGGGAATACCATCTTATACCCAGGATGAAATAACAATATAAAAAATCTGGCTACTATTATTTTCAGCTTTAAATTTAAAATTATTAATTGATATATTTATTATTAAAAAATACTATAAATATGCCTTAATTCTTTTTTCTGATAATCTTTCTATCGCTTACATCAAACATTAAATAAAACAACATTCCAATAATAATAAAACCAGTAAATAATTATATTACAACAATGGACCAGAAAAATTCACTCAAATCAGATTCAACATTTGATTCAGCGGGCAGGCAAGAAGACTGACAGACATAAGGTGAAGCATATCCTGAAACCTATGAACCGTCAGAAAGCCAGCTGCGATAGGGAAATGAATTATTCAGAGTACCGGTAATATATAACCAGGTATACCCATAATTGAAATCACTAATTATTAGAAACCAAATAACGAAACACAGGATAGATAATGAAACTTAAACAACATTCAATCAGAATAATGATGCTTGCGTCGTTATCTGTTCCCGTTACTTTCACGTCAGTTTATGCATCTGAAAATTCAGATCTTACCACTACCTCAGAAAGTATCTGCACAGATACAACGGCTTATTTTTGCGAAGACTTTAGTGCCGGAAATACAGATAACTGGAACTTGCTTCCTGAAAACGAAAACGCTTTTGTTCCTGATGGTCAGTTTGATTTAGTGACCGATCAGGACAATACCATGCTCAGGTATACCGCCGGCAGTAAAGGTGGCGTCATTGCCTTGGTGAAACCAGAAGCACTCAGCAAATTAAATAGTGCGGATTATTATGTTGAAGCAAAGATCCGACCACGAAAAAACAGCACTACCGCGAATAAACAGCTCTATTTACTGGGCCGGTATCAGGACGGTAATAACTGGTATGCCGGCGCTTTGAACGTTCAAAATTCAACCAACAGCACTCAGGTTGAAATTGCGGTCATGAGTGAAGGTAAGCTCTCCCGGGTTAAACGGGCCAAAGTGCCTATTTCACAAGGCACGGCAGGCGCACTGGACGGCGACTGGCACCAGCTCAGGTTTGTCATGAAAGATCAAACCCTCACCGTCTATTTTGATGGTGATAAAATTGCTTCAACAACTGACACTCAACTCTCATCTCAGGGATTAATCGGCCTGTGGACATCGAATAAATCATTTGAAATTGATGATATCAATGTCGGTAATGCGGATGAAGAACCAGCATCATTGACCATTGACAGTGAATTACTTGAATATGCAGCCGATGCCGGAGACGAAGCAACAACCATTCCGGTCAGCGCCACAACCCGGGACGGAGAAGCAGACACAATCACAGTCACATCTGGTGACAGCACAGTTGTCAAAGCCGAACTCCTTGACGGCAATATCGTATTAACACCGCTCTCTCAGGGGAAAGTTACGGTCACAATCACCACAGGCTCCGGCGTATCAAAATCAATTCATGCCGTCATTGCTCCGGCCTTTGAGATGCCAACAGCGACTTATTCTTTCACTGATCAGTTAGCTCCTGCGGCACAAAGCTACAGTGTTTATGAAGATACAACATTATCTGTCACGTTTGATTCTCAACCAACCAAAGGCATTGGCTCGGTCCGGATTTATGATGCTGATGACGATACACTGGTTGACCAGATTAATGTTGATACCGATGAAGACAATATTGGTTATAAACAACTCAGAACCATCAAAACACATTCTGTCAGAATCGTTGGTAATGAAGTCCATATCACACCTCATGCAAATGCTTTGAAGCAGGGGAAAACATATTATGTCGTGATTCCTGAAGCGGCGTTGACTGGTGCAACTCTGGCCGGTAAAACGTTTGCCGGAATTGGCAGAAACAGCAACTGGGTGTTCACAACCCGGACAAATAAGCCAGACGTAAACAAAACATTCCTGATCGTCGATGATGATGGTTATCAGGCTGATTTCCGCTCCGTGCAAGGGGCTATCAATTTTGTTCGCCAATACCACGATACTGAAACACCAATGACCATTTTGGTGAAAGCCGGTATTTATGAAGAGCCAATTTATGTTTACGGACAAAAAAATCTGACCATCATGGGAGAGGGCCGGCAACGAACCATCATTACCTACAAAAATAATGAGCAGCTGAATTCAGGTACCAACGCACGCGCATTGTTCCTGGCTAAAGATGTCGATCTGCTGACTTTGCAGGATTTAACACTGAAAAACACCACCCTGATTGGTGAAGGCCATCAGGCTGAAGCTTTATATTTCAACAGCAATGAAGGTCGCTTGATTGCTTACCGCAGCAATTTCATCAGTGAACAGGACACACTGATGCTGAATGGCTGGACATGGTTCTACAAATCCATGGTGGCAGGAAACGTTGACTTCATCTGGGGTTACACCCATGCATCTCTGTTTGAAAACAGTGAAATCCGTACATTGGGTGATTCCAGAGGCCAAAATAATGGCGGCTATATTTTGCAGGCCAGAGTGAAAGACGAAAATGATAAAGGATTTGTGTTCCTCAACTCAATTCTGACCAGAGCAGATAGCGAAAATGGTTACTCCGTCGCTGATGATTCAGTCTACCTTGCACGCAGTGGCGGGTGTCCCGGATGCTATGACAATATCGCATTTATTAACACATGGATGGATGACCATATCCGTAAAACAGGGTGGCTGGATAAGCCGGCACCAACCCCGGAGACTGCATCCTCGACGGCAGGCTGGCGTGAATTTAACAGCATGAACATGCTTGGCTATCCACTGGATACCTCTCAACGTCTGGAAGGCACTTATCAAATGACCTGGGAAGATGTGCTGACTGATGGCTACCTGACCCGTCAGCAAATTTTTGCAGACTATAATGACGGCGAAGGATGGTTCCCTTATCCACCAATTCCTGAATATCACTGGCATGGCTGGATGAACTGGTTTGATATTATCAGGCTGTAACCTACAAGATATGCCTGTGCTGATCTGATCAGCACAGGTTTTTTTGTGTCATTCACCTCATCATGATTCTCCGCTGTCTTTGACAAAATCAAAGGTGCAACAGACAAATTGTTTGCGTATATTGGTCGACTCAAACTGTATTCCTGTACGAAGCAAAAATAAGCATGAATGAGAAACGCGCACTGTTTTTCGGATTAGCCGCCGTCATCTTATGGTCAACCGTAGCAACCGCTTTTAAGCTAACTCTGGCAGTATTTACTCCGGTTCAGATGCTGGTCATTGCCGGTGTCACTTCGTCATGTGTCTTGTTGATTCTCTGTTTCATTCAGGGAAAAGCGACAGACATCATTCCGACATTTTTAGCTCAGCCAGCCAGTTTCATTCTTTCCGGCCTGATTAACCCGTTAGGCTATTATCTTATTTTGTTTAAAGCATATGCCCTGCTTCCCGCTTCTCAGGCACAGGCCATTAACTATAGCTGGGCAATTACCTTAACGATTATGGCTGCCATCTTTCTCAGACAGCCAATCCGGCATAAGGACTATCTCGCAGCTGCAATCTGCTATCTGGGCGTTTTGGTGATTGCCACGCAGGGCAATTTGCTGACACTTCACTTTCAAAGTCCGGCTGGTGTCGGACTGGCTTTACTGTCCACACTGCTCTGGTCAGGTTACTGGATTTTGAATACCAAAAATAAAGCAGATCCCATTATCAGTATTTTGCTTGGTTTTTTGGTTGCACTCCCGCTGATGATAACTCTTGCCTGCTATGAACAGGCCGACTGGACAACGCAACATCTGTCCGGCTGGCTGAGTGCTGTTTATATTGGTGTGTTTGAAATGGGGATTACTTTTTTTCTCTGGATCAGCGCGCTTCGTCTGACTCAAAATACCTCACGCATCAGCAACCTGATTTTTATCTCGCCCTTTCTGTCTCTGATATTTCTGGCAACGATCATTCATGAACCTATCCACATCTCGACAGTGGTTGGCTTAGTGATTATTATTACCGGCCTGATCATTCAGCAGTATCAGAAAAAACGTAAGAAACATTGAACTAATTACAATTCTATTGGTTTAAATGCTGAGAAGCTTCATACGGCTTCACCGATTAACAAGATTTATCAACGCATTGCATTCAAAAAGGTCAATCATGAAACTAATAAAAGCCTTAATCTCAGTTCTGTTGCTGACAAACCTGTGTTTTGCAAACGCATACGACGATGGCTTGAAAGCATTAAAATCCGGGGATAAAGAAAAAGCACTGGCGCTTTTTAAACAGAGTAAAAACCCACTTGCCTTAATGAATGTTGGTGTTTTTTATACCCAACAGAAGGATTACAAAGAAGCATTAAACTGGTATGTCAAAGCAGCTGAGCTAGGTGATCCTGTTGCCCAGGCAAAAACCGGCAGTCTCTATGAAAGAGGAATAGGCACGAAAGCTGATTACAGAAAAGCAGCAGAATGGTTTTATAAAGCAGCCAAACAAGGTAGTGCGATGGCACAGCACAACCTTGCTAATATGTATATGGATGGCCGTGGTGTGAAAGAAAGTCATGAAAAAGCTTTTAAACTATATACACTGGCATCAAAGCAGGGTATGACTTTTTCAATGTATAAACTGGCAAGAATGTACAGAGATGGCATTGCTACCAAACAAGATTATCAGGAAGCAGCTAAGTGGTATCAAAAAGCTGTCGATGGAAGAGATACCAATAGCGCCCTTGAGCTCGGTATGCTTTATTATCAGGGTACCGGGTTGAAAAAAGATCAACCACTGGCCTTTAAATATATCGAATTTTCGGCACGGGCAGGAAACAAGAAAGCACAAGACAGAATAAAGAAAATATGTAAAGAAAACAGTGAACTGTCATCAAAATTCACCTGTAAACACCTGGATGTCTTTGATAAAAAAGCCGCTGACACCAAATAGTTCACATATGTCATATTGAATACCAAGCTAATCCTGTGCAGGGAATGATATGAATAAAACCATATCATTCCCTGTTTTTTCAGCAGTCCCTAGAGCACGCTCTAGCTTCAAATAAACAATTCACACTTGCATACTCTGTTGGCCTTTGATGCGGCTGGAAGAGGATTTCGTCAATTGTCAATTCATGGCGTCCCGCCGAAATTCTGTATAAAACATTTCAGTACAAAACATATGTAAGCGCTCATTTTTCTCTGTGAAAGATAGCGAACAATCAACACGCTGACATCGTTCGGGTATAATCCACCGTCCATTTGTTCGCAGGTCAACTCAGGAAATATTATGTCCAAACGTCCATGGTCAGTTAAGATTATCAGCTGGTTTTTAATGATCGCCGGTGTGATGACCCTCATTTCTGTTTTCATCAGTACAAACAATCCGGAGGTCATGGAAATTATGAAAAAAAGTATGATACCGGTCCATGTCCAGATCATTTTTTCATATGTGGGCAGCGTCATCACTTTTATCTGCGGCTTACAGATACACCGGGGGAAAATTGCAGGCAGGCACCTTTATATCGGATGGACAATAGTTTCGTTAATCATCAGCCTGATAGTAACTCCGGATAAAAAAATGATTGTTCCCGGCCTGATCTTTTCTGCCACTATCATTTTCTTTTTATTCAGCGCCAAAGCGACAGAGTTCTTCAGAGTTGAGTAAACTTTCCCAACCCGGTCAGTGGCAACATTGTCAGGCTATCTTACTTACGATCAGGAGAGGTTTGCGATAAAAAAGAGAGGAGCACACAGCCCCTCTCAGATATAACCCATTGAATAATTGCTCAGCAATTATTGGGCATTCGCTTTCCACAACCGTTGAAGCATTTCCCATTTCTCAGTTTCGAAACCAGTCCATGTACCCCAGCCTGATGTATTTGTACGTGCATCATACGCGTGAGTGTATAAACCGCCGGTATCGTCTGACTCTGGGTTAATACCCCAGTAACAACCTTCGATCTTTCTGTCTGACATGTAGTCAACCAGCGCATTCTGCCATTTTTTATCATAGTCAGATTTTGGCAGGAAGTTCCACATATCCTGAATACGGATTGCACCAGATTTTGGCCAGTCATAGTGACCACCAAATTCACCCAGGATAACAGCATAGCCTTTGTCTTTCAGATAACCAAAGTGCTCTTCCCAGCCTTTTTTCAGCATATCGGGTTTGATCACGATGTTACATTTGGCTTTCGCAGCAGCATCTTCAGACAAACCGACACAATCAGGATTTGTTTGATCAACAAACTGTGGCTGAACAGAAACAGAAGGTCCGTAAGTATGTGGAGAAATAACTAAACGGTCTTTTGGAATGTCCAGCGGATCAGTGGCCATTGAGTAGAAGTTTTCGCCCCAGTTCGGGTTCAGCTCTTCATCGCCGTGTGGGTTTTTCGTACCATCTGATTTTGCACTACCAACCCCTTCAACCCAGACAAGTACGTTTTTGTTTTCTTCGTTGATTGCCTGATAAGCGTGTTCTGCCAGAGTTTTCCACTCAGACCACGTGTAATCCCATGGTTCGTTAAAGATATCGATACCCAGAATGTTGTTCACTTTCAGTTCATCAGCAAAGCGAGCCAACTCACGTAAGTTCTCCAGCCATTTCTGCTCGTTATATTCCTGAACAGTGACACCAGGACCAACATCCGTACCACAAGAGTAGTCTTCACGTTTGTAGATGTAATTATCACGGGTTGCATCAGTGTATGGTGGTGTTGCATCCAGACGACCCGCACGCCAACCAAGATAGTTTGAACAAGAGTGAATATCTAACAGAATATCAAGACCATTCTTATCTGCCAGTTTAATGAAATCTTCTAACTGTTGACGAGCATTTGTTGCACGAACGGACTGATGGTTTTTAAATACTTTTGGCTGGCCCTGAGGGTCATTCGGATCTAAAGTTTGAGGCGCAATAGGAAGACGGATCAGGTTAATTCCTTTTGCTTTAATTTCATCCATTGTTTGCTGGATTGTACGGCCAGTACCCTGGCTGTTATTTGCCCAGAATGTATTACCAACGTAAAGCTCCATTGGGGCACCATTCGGGTTTACACCATCACTTGGTAATTCGTGACGACCTTCAAGACCGAACCATGAACCACAGTGAACAGGTTTAACCTCACCATCTTTAGTAATACGACCGTTATCATTGACACGGAAGACGACCTGATTACCACCATCTTTTCCATCAGTGCTACCAGTGTCACCGCCAGTATTACCAGTGTCACCGCCAGTATTACCTGTGTCGCCACCCGTATCACCAGTGTCACCACCCGTATTACCTGTGTCACCGCCAGTATTACCTGTGTCACCGCCAGTATTGCCTGTGTCACCACCAGTATTGCCTGTGTCAGAAGCATCACACAGAGAACCAGTCAGAGAAGGAACTTCAGATGAACCTGCACCACTTAACTGGAAACCAAATGAAGTGCTTTGTCCTGGCTGCAGTCCACCATTGTAACCCATGTTATTGATGACATAAGGATTTGAGCCAGAAGACTGTGCATTCCAGATATTTGTAATACGGGCACTGCCATCGTACTCCCAGCCAATGTTCCACGCAGTCACTGCGCTATCAGTATCATTTTGAACTGTCACATTGACAATGGCACCGGCACCCCAGTCACTCTGAACTTCATATGTACAACTTGCATACGCTGAACCTGATAAAGCTGCCAGAGCCAGGCTCACGCCGACACTGAGTGCACGTTTCGCACATCTGACGTCTTTACGGAAAGTTTTTCTCATTTTTTGTTCCTTTATATAAAAAGTAAGACTATTTTTATTTTTTAGTTATATAGAAATAAATAGACCCTGAGACAGAAACTCTTCAGTCGCACTATTCAAACGAACTGAAAAAACCACTCAGAATAAATATGAAATTGGAGCGAAAGAATAACATTGAAAGTTGATTTTCTTTCACAGTTAAATTTCACGTAAAAACTAATCATCCATACATATCATGTCAACCGGTATTAAATAACACCGGGTTAAATTCGTATAAAAAACATGCTAAACGTTAATACCATTCAAAAAAATATCAACTTTTAAAGATTGATTTATCATTATAAGATATTGAATATTTGCGATAAATATCAAATAAAGACAATGTAACCCGTACCATTATTCAGACCTTAATAAAAATGAACTTACTGTTAAAAAGAAGGATCATGGAAATAAGGTCACAAAAAATAATTTATTAAAAAATCAAAAATATGGACAAGAACAAGTATAAAGATATCCTTTCGTCAATAATGAAATCTATTTTCCAGATAAAAAGCACCCAATAAAAACTAACAGTATTTTTTCCTTAAGCTCACACAAATATTATAAGCGTCAGTTCCTTTATAAATAACAACCAAAAAAAGAGGAGCCTGAGCTCCTCTTTTATTATTGATGTACTTTTAACGATGTAAAACTCAGCAATTATTTTGGATTTGAATCCCACAACCGTTGAAGCATTTCCCATTTCTCAGTTTCAAAGCCAGTCCATTCACCCCAGCCAGATGTATTGGTGCGGGCATCATATGCGTGGGTGTATAAGCCACCGGTGTCATCTGATTCAGGGTTAATACCCCAGTAACAACCTTCAATTTTCTTATCAGACATGTAGTCAACCAGTGCATTCTGCCATTTTTGGTCATAATCAGATTTAGGCAGGAAGCTCCACATGTCCTGAATACGGATCGCGCCAGATTTTGGCCAGTCATAGTGACCACCAAACTCACCCAATACAACCGCATAACCTTTGTCTTTCAGATAACCGAAGTGCTCTTCCCAACCTGATTTCAGCAGATCAGAATCAATCACAATGTTACATTTCGCTTTTGCAGCCGCATCTTCAGATAGTCCGGCACACTCTGGTTGAGCAGGATCCATGAACTGTTTCTGAACAGACACTGAAGGACCGTATGTGTGAGGAGAGATAACTAAGCGATCTTTTGGAATATCGAGCGGACTGGTCGCCATTGAGTAGAAGTTTTCACCCCAGTTCGGGTTAGTATCTTCATCACCATGAGGGTTTGCCGTACCATCAGATGTAGAACTACCGATACCTTCAACCCAGACAAGCACGTTTTTGTTCTCTTCGTTAATTGCCTGATAAGCATCTTCTGCCAGTGATTTCCATTCTGACCAGGTGTAATCCCATGGTTCGTTAAAGATATCGATACCCAGAATGTTGTTTACACCCAGTTCATCCGCAAAACGAGCCAGTTGACGTAAGTCTTCAAGCCATTTCTGTTCGTTATATTCCTGAACAGTCACACCTTCACCCACATCAGTACCGCAAGAGTAATCTTCACGTTTGTAAATGTAGTTATCACGGGTTGCATCTGTATATGGCGGTGTTGCATCCAAACGGCCGGCACGCCAACCAAGATAGTTAGAACAAGAGTGGATATCTAACAGGATATCGAGATCATTTTTATCCGCCAGTTTAATGAAATCTTCCAGAGCCTGACGAGCATTGGTTGCACGAACAGAGGCATGGTTTTTAAACACAGCAGGCTGTCCCTGAGGATCATCAGCATCAAGTGTTTGCGGAGCAATAGGCAGACGAATCAGGTTGATGCCTTTCGCTTTGATTTCATCCATTGTTTGCTGGATGGTACGGCCAGTACCCTGGCTGTTATTTGCCCAGAATGTATTACCAACATAAAGTTCCATTGGCGCACCATTCGGGTTAGTTGCATCCGTTGGTAATTCGTGGCGGCCTTCCAGACCAAACCATGAACCACAGTGAACCGGTTTAACTTCGCCATCTTTGGTAATACGGCCTTCATCATTAACACGGAAGACAACCTGATTTCCGTCGGTTGGATCCGTTGGGTCAGTTGGATCCGTTGGGTCAGTTGGATCGGTTGGGTCAGTCGGATCCGTTGGGTCAGTTGGATCGGTTGAACAGAGTGAACCTGTCAGCGTTGGAACTTCAGAAGCGCCTGTTGCCTGGAAGCCAAACGTCGCACTGGAGCCTGGTTGCAAGCTACCATTATGACTGGCATTGGTCGCTGTATAAGGATTCGTACCAGAAAGAGTGACATTCCATGAGTTAGAGATGGTAGCACCTTTGGTATATTCCCATCCCACGTTCCATGAAGACACAGCGCTGGATGTATCGTTTGTCACTGTAATGTTCGCGGCAAACCCGGTACCCCAATCATTTTGTACTTCGTATACACACTTCGCAAATGTAGATCCAGACAATGCAGCCAAAGCCAGACCAATCCCAATACTTAGCGCCTTTTTCCTGCAACTGACGTTCCTGAAAACTTGTTGTTTTCTCATTTTTTGCTCCTTCAATTTATTTAAATTTTTATTTTGTCTTAATCAATATTTCTTTTTCATCTTAAGTGACTTATCAGCCAAACATCTGACACATATGTCATTAGCCAAGAAAGAAAAGCCGAACTCATTCACATCTGTAACCGGTTACACTCATAAATAATATAATTCCATTCAGGTATAAACCCAAAAAAATAAACAAAAGTGAAATTAAGTTACGTAGCGTATAAATAATTGACCAATTATTAACCGCCTGTCAAACCTTATTTATCATGTGCGGATAATGAATTATGTATCTGTTATTGCTATCGAAAAAAATAATACTATAAACTACACTATTATCATCACGGTAATATTAAAAACAACAAATACAAAATTTATCCAATAAAAACAATAAGATAATGAAAATTACAAATAGATGAGATATACGGTTAAAAATAAATTCACTATATATAGTTTCAGTAATAAAATTACAGAGACCTATTATGATATTATTTATTTTTCACTATAAAATAATATCCGTTCATTTTATTTCTTCTTTTTATTTATGTTTACAGTGTTAATTATATTAATTAAAAAAGGTATAAAATTACGAAAATTAAATTTAGATAATCAAGTCATTAAAAAAATTCAAAAATCCGGCACACCTGGCCCCGGACAACCGGCAGATAAATACAACCGGTTGATTGGGTCTATCAGAAAAAACAAGATTATATCAGTTCCAGTTTTGCATAAGCGGTCACCAGCCACTTAATTCCTTCACCATTAAATGCAACCTGAACTCTGCTCTGAGGTCCGGCCCCTTCAAAATTGATAATGGTACCTTCACCAAATTTAGGATGTTTAACCCGGTTTCCCAAAGAAAAGCCGGTCTCATTGAAGTTCTCTTTCACCGTCTTCTGACTAAAGCGTCCATGACTTGCCGGACGACTCACCTGTGCTTTCATCCGGACTTCATCAAGGCACTTTTCGGGTAACTCACGAATAAAACGTGATGGTTTATGGTATTTGTCCTGACCATATAACCGGCGCATTTCTGCATAAGTGATATAAAGTTTTTGCATGGCGCGCGTCATACCGACGTAGCAAAGACGGCGTTCTTCTTCCAAACGCCCGGCTTCTTCCGCAGACATCAGACTCGGGAACATCCCTTCCTCGACACCAACCATAAACACAAGCGGGAACTCCAGCCCTTTGGCACTATGAAGCGTCATCAGCTGAACAGCATCTTCAAATTCATCAGCCTGCCCTTCTCCGGATTCAAGCGCTGCATGAGTCAGAAAGGCCACCAGCATGCTCATCTCTTCCGCCTCTTCAGGTTTTTCAAACTGGCGCGTTGCTGTGACCAGCTCCTCAAGGTTTTCAAGTCTTGCTTTCGACTTCTCCCCTTTTTCCTGTTCATACATGGTATACAGGCCGGAAGCATGAATGACATGGTCTGTCTGGCGATGCAGTGTCATCTCGCTGGTATCATCCTCTAAGGCATCAATCAGCTCAATAAACCGGCCCATTGCACCGGCAGCACGTCCTGCCAGCACCTTTTCTTCCAGCAACGCAACACTGGCCTGCCATAACGTACACCCCCGGTCTCTGGCAGCAAAACGCACCGTTTCCAGGGTTTTTTCTCCTAAACCTCGTGTCGGTGTATTGACCACTCGCTCAAATGCAGCGTCATCATTGCGGTTAGACATTAAACGCAGATAACACAGGGCATCTTTGACTTCCTGACGTTCGAAGAATCGCATACCACCATAGATCCGGTAAGGAAGTCCGGACTGAATTAACGCTTCTTCTAATACCCGCGATTGGGCATTATTTCTGTAAAGTAATGCCGTATTATTCAGCTCACCGCCTTCTTCCTGCCAGACCTTAATTTTATTGACGACAAACCGGGCTTCATCCAGTTCGTTGTAAGCTGAGTAAACCGAAATCTGTTCACCTTCCTGCCCTTCCGTCCACAGGTTTTTACCCATGCGTTCGGTATTGTTAGATATCAGGGTGTTTGCAGCTTCAAGAATGGTTTGGGTTGAGCGGTAGTTCTGCTCAAGGCGAATGGTATTCACACTGGCAAATTCTCTGGAGAACTTTTCAATATTCTCAACTTTCGCACCCCGCCAGCCATAAATTGATTGATCATCGTCACCAACAATCATGACATGGCATTCCGGCCCGGCCATCAATTGCAGCCAGGCATACTGAATATTGTTTGTGTCCTGAAATTCATCGACCAGAATATGTTTAAACCGGGCCTGATAATGCTCCCGGATAAATTTATTTTCACGTAACAACTCAAGGGTACGCAGCAGAATCTCAGCAAAGTCAACCAATCCGGCCCGGTCACAAGCTTCCTGATAAGCCTGATAGATCCGCAAATACGTCGCCGTCACCGGATCCTGATAAGTTTCAATATGTTTTGGTCGCAACCCTTCATCTTTCTTCCCGTTGATCCACCAGGAAACCTGCCGGGCTGGCCACTGCTTCTCATCCAGATTCTGCGCTTTTATCAGCCGGCGAATCAGGCGCATCTGATCTTCTGAATCAATGATTTGGAAATCTTCAGGAAGCTTGGCATCCATATAATGCGCCCGGAGAATCCTGTGGCAAATACCATGGAATGTCCCATTCCACATGCCGGAAGCACTGCCCATCATCAATGCTTCGATTCGCCCCCGCATTTCAGCAGCAGCTTTATTCGTAAACGTGACCGACATGACAGAGAAAGGAGAAGCCTCTTCGACAGAGATAAGCCAGGCTATCCGGTGAACCAGAACCCGGGTTTTACCACTTCCGGCACCAGCAAGTATCAGTAAATTCTGCAACGGGGCGGCCACAGCATCACGCTGTTTGTCGTTCAGGCCATCGAGTAAAAGAGAAGGATCCATCATGATGATATCACTGTTTATTTATACAGAAAGAAGATGATTATATACTCAAACCACCTCAAGATGCTCGTATGACTTCAATATCTTTTATAACCGGACAACCTCCGGATTCAGATTTCAACAGGATGAGCTCATTCACTGCATTTCTGTTTATAACGTATTCAATACGTTAACAAATACGTCATACAAGCTTCACGATTCATTCATTCTTCGCTGATAGTTTTCCATTCGATTAAAGAAAACTTTGTCTTTTTATAGCTGGAAACTTTGCCTCTGATACTCAGGATCACTTGATCTATGCATCAGGGCTTCAATGTATGAATTTTACAGGTAAGGATACTCATCCATCATGAATCATCAATCACAAACCCGCATCTTTGCGCTGTCTGCGATTACGCTGGCACTGGCTGCATGTAACTCTTCTGATAATCAAACCACCTATACAAATCCGGGAATGCCAACGGGCAAATCAGGTACTGTCACTATCAGTGAGCCGGTATTAAGTGGCACCAACGTAGCTATCGTTGATGGTGATATCCCAACAACAAATGACAAACACAACACGGATGCTTACAACCCGGATAAGAACCCAATCATCCAGATTCTGAGCGGCTTTGATGATATCTGGTATGCGGGTGATGATGTTTGGGCAAGCAACGGTTCCAACACCCTGACAGTCGTGAATGGTAACAGCGGTGTTGAAGGTGGCGGCTCAAACAGCACGACACTGGCAATTCCGTTTGACTTCTCGAACGATGTCATCCGGGATATGCAGGTCTGGAAAGAGAACTTTGATTATGTCACGACGCTGACACGTCAGGGACAATCAACACCAGACGTTGACCGCAGTGACAAAGCAGCCATGGTCAGCGCCTATCTGGATGATCAGCGGGATAAAGGTTTCAGTCTCACTTCAGGGTTAGGTCCGCTCGCCGACGATTACCATTCCGGTGCAAACTCTCACTCTTCATATGGTACAGACAGCAACAATAATGTGACACTGACAGACAATGACGGCCAGGTGACAACCGTTGATGTGACCGCTGCAACATATAATAAAAGCCTGAACACAAAACTGGCCAGTTATACAAAAACCGGATACGGCACCACCACACTGGATGGGAGTGCAACAGCATTAAGCAACGTAGTCACTTTACTTCAGACAATCGCTGCCTATGGCGCATCGAGTGAAGCACCAAAGTATCACTTCGAATCACCCCGTCCGTGGCGCATCAGCAAAGATGACTATGACGTCCCTGCATTCAATGATGCATCGGCTTCGGTTTACAGCACTATCAGCGATCTGACCACACTGGATCAGGTCAGTTGCCTGAATTTAGACGGCTCAACGGATACAGCAAAATACTACGAACGTCCAGCCAATCCGATTGTAGAACCAATGTCGGGCCTGCTGTGTGCGGCCCGAACCACTTACCGTGCGAAAGACAGCGGCGGTTATAGCGAAGGGTATGATTTTAGTGCATCTCCGCTGGCGACAGTGACCTACTCAAGCCGTGCAAAAGATGGGGCTTTCCCAAGTGGTCACACAGCTGAGGCGTTCGACCGCGGTCTGGGTTATGCTTATGCAATCCCTGAGCGTTTTGCTGAAATGGTAGCCCGTGCCGGTGATTTAGGACAAAACCGGATTGTTGCAGGCATGCACTCACCACTGGATGTCATCGGTGGCCGAATCATGGCAACGGCAATTACAGCGGCAACATTGTCTGACGCCGCGAATGCAACGATTGCAAACAATGCATTCACACAAGCGAACAGCTATTTCACGACGAAAGCAGTGGCTGCCGGTTACGATAACGCTTATGACTTTGCTCACTGTACAACCAACACAACCAATCCATGTCGTGGCAAAACAGACAACTATGCTGATCGTGCAGCCATGAAAGCACGCTACAAAGCTTACATGACTTACGGTTTCAGCAAACTGGATGAAGCAAGCAAAGACCCTGAAGTGCCAAAAGGTGCGGAAGTCTTGCTGGAAACACGTTTCCCTTATCTGGATGCAGACCAACGACGTGTCGTTCTTGCATCAACTGAAATCGATTCAAACTATCCTGTGATTAACAAGTCTCGCGGCTGGGGTCGGCTGAATCTGGTTGATGCAGCTGATGGTTACGGTACATTTGATGGTAATGTCTCTGTGTACATGGATTTGAGCAAAGGCGGATTTAATGCTCAAGATCACTGGCGGAATGACATTTCAGGTCAGGGTCGTCTTGAGAAAGACGGAACGGGTGTGCTATTCCTTGAAGGTGCAAACACCTACAGTGGCGGAACAGTCGTAGACGCAGGTACGCTGGTTGGCACATCAGGCACGGCATTTGGTAACGGTACACTTTACCAGCAGGGCGGTACAGTTAAAGTCTCCATTGACGACGGCGCATCAGACAGCAGCAAAGGTATTCTGACGGTTTCTGACTTTGTACAGACTGACGGAGAACTGGCACTGGATCTGACCAACAATGCACAGCTTCATGCTTCGAAAGGGATTTATCTGACGGGCAGCAGTACAACGCTGACGCTGAATGTTCCGGTACTGACAGCAGCGACGACTTATACGGTGCTTTCATCGGCTCATCTGGAAGGAACTTTCGCGGCAGTGGAAGCAACGGATGCAAGCAGCACCGCTTATGATGTCAGCATCAGCTATTCAGATACTGGCGCAACAGTGACTGTCTCTCCAAAAGCCTGAACAAATAGTTAAACAACAAAAAGCCCGGCGAATATGAAATCGCCGGGCTTTTTTTATTCACGACCCAATAACAGTCTTATGATGTTAAGCTGCAATACCAGCATGACGTAACAGCGCATCAATCTGAGGTTCACGGCCACGGAAACGCTTAAACAGTTCCATTGGCTCTTCACTCCCTCCCATTTCAAGGATATTGTTCAGGAAGCTTAATCCGGTTTCCGGATTAAAGATGCCTTCTTCTTCAAAGCGGGAGAATGCATCAGAAGACAGCACTTCTGCCCACAAGTAGCTGTAGTAACCAGCACTATATCCACCAGCAAAAATATGCGCGAAACTATGGGAGAAGCGATTCCACTCAAGTGCAGGTAACACGGCAACTTTTGCCTTCACCTCTGCCAAAGTTTCCAGTACCCTCGGACCGACCTCAGGGTCATAGTCGTGATGCAGTGTGAAGTCAAACAGACCAAACTCAAGCTGACGTAAAATAAACATCGCAGACTGGAAGTTCTTCGCTGCCAGCATTTTATCAAGCATCTCTTTCGGTAATGGTTCACCGGTTTCGTAGTGACCGGAAATAAATGCCAGCGCATCTTCTTCCCAGCACCAATTCTCCAGGAACTGGCTTGGCAGTTCAACGGCATCCCATGGCACACCACTAATTCCGGCCACTGCACCCACATCAACCTGAGTCAACATATGATGAATACCATGACCAAATTCATGGAACAAAGTCACGACTTCATCATGGGTAAACAGTGCAGGCTTATCACCCACAGGTTTGTTGAAATTACAGGTCAGATAAGCCACCGGCGTTTGTAACTTGCCATCAGCCGTGATCCGGCGTCCCCGGCAATCATCCATCCATGCACCGCCACGTTTATGTTCACGGGCATACAAATCTAAATAGAAGCTGCCACGTAACTGCTGCTGAGCATCGTAGATTTCATAGAACCGGACAGATTCATGCCAGGTGTCCACACCTTCACGCGCTTTTACTGTCATCCCAAAAACACGCTTCAGGACTTCAAACAACCCGCTGATCACTTTCTGTTCCGGGAAATAAGGCCGGAGCATTTCATCTGAAATATCAAATAAGTGCTGTTTTTGCTTTTCGCTGTAATAAGCTATATCCCACAGCGCCAGTTCTTCAACCCCAAATTCATCTTTGGCAAATTGACGCAGCGCTTCAACTTCTCTTTCACCCTGAGGTTTCGCCCGTTTTGCCAGATCATTGAGAAAACTCAACACCTGTTCCGGCGTTTCGGCCATCTTTGTTGCCAGAGATTTTTCACTGTAGTTATTAAAACCCAATATACGGGAAATTTCGTAACGCAGTTTCAGCTCTTCAGCCATAATTTCTGTATTATCCCACTGGCCTGCATTTGGCCCGCGATCTGAAGCCCGGGTCACGAAAGCTTCATACATTTCAGCCCTCAGCTCACGGTTATCACAATAAGTCATCACCGGCAGATAAGAAGGCATTTCCAGCGTCAGCAGATAACCTTCCAGCTCTTTCGCTTCTGCCGCTGCTTTTGCTGCGGCCATTGCGCTTTCAGGCATACCGGACAGTGCTTTTTCATCGGTAATGTGTTTGGTCCAGCCCATGGTTGCATCCAGCACATTATTTGAGAATTTTGACCCCAGCTCCGACATCCGCTTACTGATTTCACCATAGCGTTTCTGTTCTGCTACCGGCAGGCCGATCCCTGACAATTTAAAATCACGCAGTGCATCCTGAATGGTCTTCTTCTGCGCCTGTGTTAACCCGGCAAAAGCCTCACTGTCATGAATTTTCAGATAAGCTTCGTACAATCCTTTGTGCTGCCCAACCCAAGTGCCATATTCAGATAAAATGGGCAGACAACTTTCATACGCTTCACGCAGTGCTTCACTGTTCACGACAGAATTCATATGACTCACTGGCGACCAGATACGGCTCAGCCAATCATCCGCTTCTTCAATCGGCGCCACCAGATTTTCCCAGGATGGATTTTCATTATCCTGTAAAACCTGCTCAATCCGCTGGCGGCATGTTTCAATCACCTGCTCAACAGCTGGCTTTACATGTTCAGGTTTGATTTGCGAAAACGGAGGTAAATCCGTAAAGGTAAGCAATGGGTTCGACATAAGACATTCCTTTTGATGTTTAACCATACCATCTTCCGGACAATGAAGATGCAAAGGCTGTTGTGCATGAATCAATAACGCCGGACACATATCCGGTAACATAGTTACTAAATATAGGTATGATCAGCAATTTTCAATAGCACCATACCAAAGTCAGCCAATCAATGCCTCCGGCTTACCGGTAAACAGGGCGGATCAGAACACTGCATCTTCAGTCCACTTGAGTATATAATCAGCATTTCCCGATGCAGAACCAGAGAATTAATTTTGCTTAGTTATCGCCACAGTTTTCATGCCGGCAATCATGCCGATGTCCTCAAACATATCGTTCAGAGCCTGATTCTGGATGCGTTAAAACAGAAAGAAAAACCCTTCGTCTATCATGACACCCATTCCGGTGCCGGACGCTATGACCTGAATCACGAGTGGTCAGAGAAAACAGGAGAATACAAGCTGGGCATCGGTCGTATCTGGCAACAGCCGGATTTACCAACTGAGCTGAATCCTTATCAGGAAAGTGTTGCCCGGCTGAATCAGCCAAACATTCTCCGCTATTACCCCGGTTCTCCCCTTGTCGGACGGGCATTGATTCGTCCACAGGACCGGATGGTTCTGACCGAACTTCATCCCAGTGATTATCCATTGCTGGCGCAGGAATTCCAGCGGGATCGCCAGGTCAGGATTTTTAAAGAAGATGGATTTACCCGCCTGAAAGCCAGCCTTCCCCCCAAAGAACGCCGTGGATTGGTTCTGATTGATCCGCCATACGAGCTTGCAACTGAGTACAGAGATACCGTAAAAGCGATAATTGAAGCACACAAGCGCTGGGCAACCGGGATTTATGCGATTTGGTATCCGGTCGTATACCGGGAAAATATCGATGACATGCTGACGGGCCTGAAAAATTCAGGTATCCGGAAAATTTTGCAGATTGAACTGGGCGTTTCTCCTGATACAACGGAAAGAGGCATGACCGCATCCGGTATGATCGTCATCAATCCGCCCTGGAAACTGGAAAGTCAGATGGAAAAGCTGCTACCGTTTCTGAAAGAAAAAATTGCACCGGCAACAGGCCATTTCACGCTGAAATGGGTTGTTCCGGAGTAAAACGGACCAATATATAACCCAAGGTGCCTTAAGTTGTACGATTTACGGAACTTCAGACACAGACGAATAAACTAATATATCCAATTAACCGAAACAGAATCATTGGGCCTCAAAGCCACGGAATCAAACGGAGAAAGTCATGGCAACACATTTTGATTACATATGTATTGGCGGCGGAAGTGGCGGTATCGCTTCTGCAAACAGAGCTGCAAGATACGGTGCAAAAGTTGCGCTCATCGAAGCAAAAGACCTGGGTGGCACCTGCGTCAATGTCGGATGTGTGCCGAAAAAAGTGATGTGGCACGGTGCTCAGGTTGCTGAAGCCATCAAGCTCTACGCAAAAGATTATGGCTTTGACGCAACCCTGAACAACTTTAACTGGTCCACTCTGGTAGAAAGTCGTCAGGCTTATATTGGCCGGATTCATCAGTCTTATGACCGGGTGTTAGGAAACAATAAGGTGGAAGTCATTCGTGGTTTTGCCAAATTCATCGATGTCAAAACAGTCGAAGTCAACGGTGAACATTACACAGCCGATCATATCCTGATTGCGGTAGGTGGCCGGCCAAGCATCCCGAATGTTCCTGGTGCAGAATATGGTATTGATTCCAATGGTTTCTTTGAGTTGCAAGAACAACCGAAGCGGGTTGCTGTGATTGGGGCAGGTTATATTGCGGTAGAAATCGCCGGTGTATTACATGCACTGGGTAGCGAAACTCACCTGTTCTGCCGGAAACAATCTCCGATTCGCAGCTTCGATCCGATGGTGATTGAGACATTAGTGGAAGTGATGAATGAAGAAGGCCCGACACTGCACACAAACTCTGTGCCGAAAGAAATCGTCAAAGAAGCGGATGGTAGCCTGACACTTCATCTGGAAAACGGCAGCAGCCAGAATGTGGACACATTAATCTGGGCGATTGGCCGTCATCCGGCAACCGATGCGATTAACCTGGCAGCCACAGGCGTTGAAACCAATGATCGTGGTTACATCAAAGTCGATGAATTCCAGCAAACCAACGTTCCGGGCATCTACTGCGTCGGTGACATCATGGAAGGTGGTATAGAGCTGACACCGGTCGCTGTCAAAGCCGGTCGCCAGCTTTCCGAGCGCCTGTTCAACAACAAACCTGATGCGAAAATGGATTACAATCTGGTCCCGACCGTGGTCTTCAGCCATCCCCCTATCGGTACGATTGGCCTGACAGAGCCTGAAGCAATTGCGCAATATGGTGAAGACAACGTCAAAGTCTACACGTCTTCTTTCACTGCGATGTACACCGCAGTCACAGCCCACCGCCAACCATGCCGGATGAAACTGGTTTGCGCCGGAGCAGATGAAAAAGTCGTTGGCCTGCACGGGATTGGTTTTACCGTAGATGAAATGATTCAGGGATTTGCGGTTGCAATGAAGATGGGCGCAACTAAAGCAGATTTTGACTCAGTCGTTGCCATTCACCCTACCGGTTCGGAAGAATTTGTCACCATGTAGACCGGAGTCTGGAAAATCGGATCTGCCGCAAACAGAGTGAAAGATGCGGCAGATCAACAGATACAGAACAAGTAGCTCTCTACACCGGATTTAATGATGGCTCAGGGACGCATGGCTTATATGGTTCATAACCTGTCAGCCCTGACAGTGCTTCATGCAATTGCTGGTTTAATTCATCCAGAAATTGATATCGTTTCGTATAGAGTTTCCTTTTACTGCGGTTTAATGTGTCCGGCTCTTTGCGGGGAAGCGTTAATGGAACCGCAAAAAGGTGTTTATTCAAACGGATGGCGTGGTGTTCTTCCCAAAAAGTATCGTAGTCAAATTTGACTTTTCTTGCTTTCGAGGACTGATAACGTAATGCCTGATAGACATGTCCTTTACCCGATACAGCCTGAACTTGATCGATGTTCCACTCTCTGGCCAGCATCAATGTGGTTTCCAGAATAAAAGATTTGGGTCTCAAACCATGGAATGATCGGGTGAGTGTTTTGATACATGCCTTGCGGTCACTACAATCCCCGCGAGGGCCCTGGACAGCACCGATATGCATTGTCCATCTTCCGTCCTGTTCCTGAAACAGTGTAAAAGACAGGCTATAAATAGTGCCAAACCCACCATACAACCGGATTCCAAGAGAACCTTCTTTGATGTTTCCCCGGAAAAGATTCAGCGTATAAACATCCCCCTCCCTGTCTGAGAGTTTCAGCAGGTCAATACCTTGTGGCGATAATAGCAATGGTGTTTTTGTCGTAAAAATCTGACTGATTAAATTATAATGATGTATCCGGGCTGTAATTCGCTGTTTCGCAGACCATGTGACACAACCGTAGGGCATGAATGACATTTCAAACACGGATGAAATATACGGTATTGATTGGCTGAGATTAGGGTCAGAAAATAATAAATTTTCCAAAGCTTTAAAATGGTGCCTTTTTATCAGACTAAACAGAATGAACCTTACAATTTTTCTGATTTTTTTTATGCCTTTATCTTCATCGTATATTTGTGTAGATAATTCTATCATTCTTGAAATATAACAAACACCATTCATATAAACCTCATTGAATAATTATTATTAATAAATTGATGCACGAAAACATTGACTGAATTAATAAATAAAACACCGTTCAATTTTGTTGTATATTATTTCTTTTTAAAACTACTTTTATTTACATTTTTATGAATAATTTATTTCATATGTAAAAATTTTATTATCATCGGTGATCATTGAGTTCTATCGTAAACTCCGAAGCTTTAAATGAATATTTCTCTCAATTTCCATTTTATATTTTGAATTTTGATGTTTAAAAGTGGTTATTTCGCCGCTAAATACCTGTTCTTAAATATGCGCCACTTTTGGTAACGAGGCAGATATCGATAAGCAGACCTTACGCGGCAGAGCCCTAAGGATGGGTTTATGCGCGTCTGTGCTCGATATCTGCCTGGGTGACCGACAATTGGCAACCATGCGCTAACATCTCGCTTAAAAGTTTACTTTTCAATAGATTAAAGAAATTCAGAGGGAGTGGGGAGTGGTTCTGTGACTATCGTACGGGAGGCTGGCATGGCCATATCATCAATTATTATCTCAGTCCTGATTAGTGATAAGCCAGCCGCTAAAGCCTTTCTGAATAAGGCAATAGTTTCGCATGGTCTGCCACATCTTTATTAACTACATGGACTACCAAACCTTTTATTTTTCTAATGGCTCCAACCATTTAATCATTCTACAACATTATTTTTATAATAGATTATTCAGAGACTGAAAAATTATTGACTGGAGTGATTCATTTGAGAATTATCATTAATTTTTATATTTTATGTAAAATAATACTGAGGCAATAATATATAAAATATATGTCTTCCTGGTATTTTAACAGAACTATATAAATATTAGTTATGCACCATTAACTAATATTAATACACCCAAGTGACCTCAGGATACAGTATTCTGAGCGTCATCAACAAATCCGGTTCAAGAAACAGAAGACCCGCCGGGAGGCGGGTCTTCTGTTTCCTTTAGCGGCTCAGGCAACGCGACGGGGTCGCTCATACTTTTTACTACAAAATGTTTGATGCAGTACCCGAATACTGGATTCATACTCATCATCACTGACGACAAACTGAACACTCACATGCCGCATCGATGCATAGACTGCAAGCGGAGAAATCTGATCATCGGTCAAAGCCCGCACCCCCTGGCTCAATACCGTATTTGTATTAATCAAGGCGCCGGTCACAGAAATCAATGCCACCATCGATCCTGTCACAGACGAGTCAGGAAAGTGCTGTCGGGTCCGGAGCATCACTTCATCCAGAATCTCTGTGCTACCGCTCAGGTAATAAGTGATCGAATTTGCATTCATTTCTTTACTAATCAACGTGACATGAGCATCCGAAATAATTTCCATCACTTCACAACTCACATTATCAACTTCCCGAACCATGCTCTGATCGAAAATATGCAGCGCAAACACTTTACGCTTACCGGCGATGATTTCAATTTTATCATCCGCAGGCTGGAACTGATTACTGATCAGTGTGCCGTCATGTTCAGGTTCAAATGTGTTTTTAATTCTCAGAGGAATATTATGCTGACGAAGCCCGGAAGCTGCATTCGGGTGAATGGCTTCCATACCTAAAGCGGCCAGCTGATCCGCGACATCAAAGTTTGTCTGACCAATCGGGAAAACGAGTCCCGGTCCGATAATCTTCGGATCCGCACTACTGAGGTGATATTCTTTATGAATAATGGCCTGATCAGCACCGGTCAGACAGGCGATCCGGCTGAATGTCATCTCACTGTAGCCACGATCATAAGTTTTCATTAAGCCTTCATCACAATAGGCGTAACCAGTGATAACCGGCAGCACTTTCGTGACATCAATCGACTCAAAAGTTTGATGAATGACTTCATCCAAATTGCCTTTCAACTCATTGTTCCAGCCTGACAAGTCAATAAACTTTGCCCGGATGCCGAGAGTGTTTAACTTCAGAGCAGTGTTATAAGCACTGTGCGCTTCACCGATCGAAGATAAAAACTCTCGAATCTGCGGCAGATATTTTTGCAAAGTAAACTGACCGTACTGACAGGTCTCCAGAATATTCTCAATACAGTTCTTCGCTTCTTTCAGACGGGTCTTTATAAACTGGTCCGCCTGAATCCGGTGAAAAGGGTCGGCAAACATGTTTTCATTGATCAGAAGCATACGTTGCTCCAGCTCAGAGATTGCGTCCCGCCACGCGGCATCACGTCTGGCAACATACCGGTAAATACCCGGCTTCCCTGAGCGCTTACATTCAAGTAACGCGTCTGTCATTCCGGCGTATGCAGAAACAACAAAAACTCTGTGATACGGGTCATCCGGACGTAATAAAATATTATCAAAAACAGCGTCAAACGCTGACATCGATGTACCGCCGATTTTCTCTACGGTATAAGTCATATAGTTATCCTTGTAATTTACTTTCTCGTGCTTGATTGTTTTATTGAATGAATCAGAAAAGAAATTTATTCAACTAATGGATAAACGCCATGTTCATCATGGACTTCAGCGCCCGTAATCGGCGGGTTGAATACACACGCCATCACCATATCCGAGCCCTCAGCCGCACGCAGATAATGTTCATCATGTTGATCAAGCAGATACATGGTGCCCGGTTTAATCGGATAGGTTTTCCCGTTCACCACTTCAATTTCACCTTCACCAGACATGCAATACACAGATTCCAGATGATTCTGATAATGAATATGTGTCTCTGTGCCCTGGTAAATCGTTGTAATATGAAATGAAAAACCGACATTATCGTCTTTGAGAATCATCCGGACACTTTCCCAGTTTTCTGCAACGACACGACGTTCACTGTTCTGACATTCTGCTAATGTTCTGACAATCATATGATCCTTCCTTATGATGCTTTTTTGGTTATTTTTGAAGACACTTCTGCGACCACACCGGTAAAGATGTCCAATCCCTGAGCCAGCTCAGCTTCAGTAATAGTCAGCGGACAGAAAAATTTCACCACTTCATCATCAGGCCCGGCCGTTTCGATAATCATGCCATCATGAAAACAGCCTTCTGAAATAGCCGCAGCTATCTCACCATTTTTACAGGCAATCCCCTTCATCAATCCCCGGCCTTTCACTTGACTAAACAAATTAGGATACAGATCAAGCGCCTTATTCAATGAACGGTTGACCTGCTCTGAACGCTGACGGATATGACGTTCAAATGTGTGGTCAGCCCAATAGGTTTCCAGTGCTTTGGCCGCGGTGACAAAGGCATGGTTATTTCCCCGGAAAGTACCGTTATGCTCTCCGGGCAACCACTGATCGAGTTCAGGCTTCAATAACACGATCGCCATCGGCAATCCGTAACCTCCAATTGATTTCGATAGCGTCACCATATCAGGCACGATTCCGGCAGGTTCGAAACTGAAGAAAGTACCGGTCCGGCCACAGCCAGCCTGAATATCATCGACAATCATCAGGACGCCATGAGCAGTACAAATCCGGCGCAACCTTTGTAGCCACAGATTAGATGCAGCATTTAACCCACCTTCGCCCTGCACGACTTCTAACAATACTGCTGCAGGTTTATCCAGACCGCTTGAATTGTCATTTAACATCGTTTCAAGGAGTGTCAAACCATCGACATCGGCATAATCGTCATAAGGAATCCGGGTTATTCCGGATAACGCCATTCCAGCTCCACCCCGGTGATGCTGATTACCTGTTGCAGCCAAAGCGCCTGAACTACATCCATGAAATCCATTGGTAAAGGCGATGATATTGGTTCGGCCAGTGACCTTTCTGGCCAGCTTCATAGCAGCTTCGACAGCGTTGGTTCCCGTTGGACCGGTAAACTGAACTTTATAATCCAGTGAACGGGGCTCAAGAATATATTGCGTTAGTGCAGTTAAAAAATCTGCTTTTGCCTGCGAATACAAATCTAAGCCATGTGTCAAACCATCCCGCTCTATATAATCCAGTAAGGCCTGTTTCAATGCATCGTTATTATGGCCGTAATTCAGGGCACCAGCCCCGGAAAGAAAATCGAGATACTTATGACCATCCTCAGTCTCCAGCCAGCAACCTTTTGCCTGGGTAAAAACAACCGGAAAATGATTGGAATACGAGCGAACCTTTGATTCTTTTTGATGGAAAATATCCATGTTTTAATCCTTTCTGTCTTTATTATTTTTCAGATGAACAATTCAGGGGAATGCGATACAAAAACTCAGTATCGTGCTTGCCTTTGAAATGCCGGTTTTCATCCAGAAAAGTGGAAACACTTCCCTGCAAGCCATGCGCTTTATCCAGCTTTTTAAACAAGGCCCAAGAACTTTGGTTGTCTTCAGTGATCGTTGTTTCCACCACAGCAACCTTGCAGAGCGAAGGACGCTTCAGCAAATTCTGCAACATCCGGAATGCCAGTCCCTGACCACGAAAGCGTGGCGCGACAGCGACCTGCCAGATGAATAGCTCATCAGGAGACTCTGGCTTCCGGTAAGCAGAAATAAAACCGGCAACCGCTTGATCACGTTCTGCAAGAACGCAGGTACTGTTGAAATGAGAAGACTGAAGAAAATTACAATAGGAAGAGTTGACATCCAAAGGCGGACAGGCCGCTATCAACTGGTGAATCCCATCACCATCATCCAGGCAAGGCGTACGAAAACGCCACGACGCATCTTCTTCATCCCGAATGTCTGCTTGTGAGATCCAAGGTGTTGCAGTCACGATTGATTGACGCATAATGTTTAGAACTCTAATTAATTAACACCCTAACAAGGATACACAATGAGCAATTTAGATCAAGTAAAGTCTAAAAAAATCACAAAAAATTAAGTAAAATGGCATTTAAGAGACAATATGATGACATTATCATTAGATGTGTAATATTTAGAATAGTAAACAATTAACGTTAGTCTTAATCTTAAAAATGATCAAATTTTCTTCTGGAGAAATGTGCAATAAACTCAAAAGACAAAAAAGCCCTTCGATCATGAAGGGCTGCGTAAAGCACAAAAACTGAGGAGAATGGGACAGACTTATACGATAGTCAGACGTACATCAATATTTCCGCGGGTTGCATTCGAATATGGACAAACTTCATGTGCTTTATTCACTAACTCTTCAGCCAGAGATTTTTCCATACCAGGAATACTGATGCGCAGTTCAACTTCAATGCCAAATCCCTGAGGAATTGGACCAATTCCCACCAGTCCCTCAATCTTAGCTGAATCAGGTATAGCCACTTTTTGTTGTGAAGCAACCAGCTTTAATGCACCGGTAAAACAGGCCGCATAACCTGCAGCAAACAGCTGTTCAGGGTTAGTACCTTCATTCCCCGCTCCACCCAATGCTTTTGGGGTGGTTAACTTCAAATCAATCATTTGATCATCGGCAGTTGCCCGGCCATCACGACCACCAGAAACAGATGCCTGAGCAGTATAAAGAACTTTTTCTAAAGACATTATTGACTCCATATATTTAATTTTAGTCGCTAGCAATTAAATAGCGAACTACTTAGTTGTTAAATCAAGACAGCCTGATACCAGGATAAATCATAGTCTGTCTAAAATATTATTCCGCAACATTTCGAGGTTTGCTTTCATCTCCAGTAAGGCATCTGCGTCACAAGCTGTTGAACACATCACTTGTTCGGGTATATGAACTGCTTGTGCCCGGAGCGACTTTGCTTTGTCGGTCAGATAAATAATAACATGGCGCTCATCCTGCTCAGAGCGCTGACGAATCACCAGCTCTGCAGATTCCATGCGCTTGAGCAAGGGAGTCAGTGTTGCTGAATCCAAAAACAACTGCTCACCAATAGAAGAAACAGATAAACCATCCTGTTGCCACAATGTCAGAAGAACCAGATATTGAGAATAAGTTAACCCCAGTGGTTTTAATACCTTACGATAAAGTTTATTCATTGCAAGTGACGCTGAATACAAAGCAAAACAGACTTGCTTGTCCAAATTCAACCACTGTGTTTTATCAGATGTATCCACCCTTCTCTTCCTTACTCTGTGTCTTGGTCATCTGACCCTGTCATCAAATAAAGCTTACTACTAAATAGTGCACTATACAATGGTTAAAAATATAATTTCTTTGAGATGAACAAGCCAGACCGGAAATATCAGGAATCAAAGTCATACAGGAGAGGAGAAATCACCCACCTGAAATTATGTCTGGTTAATAACAGCAACCAGACACATCAAAGCACGATCGAACTCAACAGGAAAGTATGGTTAAAGCGGGGAAATTCAACGATCAACACATAAGACATTGAGTAATGAAGTCCCTTTGAGTTGTGTCACTTTACCACTGGCAAACAGGCCTTTTTTATCTCTCCCCCAATAAGGCAGATAAACTGGCCATTTGTCTTTCTCCATCACTTTAGACATGCGCAATCGCTGCCATTGTTGCTCAGAGGCGAGTTTCATGCCAATTTTTTGACATGTCAGCTTCGCATCGTCATAACTCAGTCGGTTCCATGGCTTGTTATATTCCATGTAAAACTGGGTATCTTTCTTTGTTCCGACAAAAGGAACCGCATAATTCACTTTAGCAATGACAGTCCGCTTACGAACCTCGGGCTGACCCTGTATTGTTGAATGCGTTGCTGCAGGCCGCGATGCGGTTGCAGAAGCCGCCGGACCTGACTGTGGACGCTTAACCGGTGGCTTTTTTACCGGAGCAGCCTTAGGTTTGGGCTTTAGCTTCGCTTTAGACTTAGCCGGAGCCGCTGGTTGACTTCCTTTTTTCATCACTTCGCGGATAAAAGACTGTTTATACGAGGGAAGCTTCCGGATCTTCTTCAAATCCTGCCGGGCATCAATAATGCTTTCGTAGGGACCGATCAGGCAGCGATATCCTTTTGATTCAGGCTTCATCCACACATCTGAAGAGATGTTTTTATATAATACTTTTGCCTGTGTAAGGGGCATAGGGTGAGCATAGATGCCACACTGAATCCAGAACACCGAGTCATGTCGCTTCGGCTGCGATTTCCCCCATAATCCCTGACCAATCGGACAGGACTTATCCAACAGGGGCAATTTCTGTGTCGATTCCTGAGTTGCATCACACAGAAATTCATCCTGCGCCTGAGCCGTCTGGGTCCACGACAGCAAACCGCACAGAACAAAGCCCCCTAAAATACTTTTGGTGATTGTACTCATCACTTTCACAACAAAGTCCTTTGTAAATATATTGAGCAGACAAATGATTCAAGACATATTTTCAAATTTAATGCAAAAAAAGAGCCGCATTTATAATGATACGACTCAGTTTATGGAATTTTTTATCGAAAAATCAATTGTATTTGTTCACTTATATCAAATATTAGGCTTAAAAGTATACCGATGCCAATGCAAAAACTGAACTGTGTGCATTTAGGCACAAAAAGGCAGCAACAACACGTAATCAAAGATGACTTAATTGATAAAGGCTAAAGAATGAATGCGCCACCAAACTGCACGATTCAGAAGCTTCCGTTTTATCAGATATAAAAAAGCCCCAGCAAATGCTGAGGCTCTGAGTATGGTCGGTGAAGAGGGATTCGAACCCCCGACCCTCTGGTCCCAAACCAGATGCGCTACCAAACTGCGCTATTCACCGAATTTTATTGTTTGGAGGAATCCATTTACTCTTCATAAAAATAAATGGGGTGGCTAACGAGACTCGAACTCGCGACAACCGGAATCACAATCCGGGGCTCTACCAACTGAGCTATAGCCACCATAAAAAAGAAAAATGGTCGGTGAAGAGGGATTCGAACCCCCGACCCTCTGGTCCCAAACCAGATGCGCTACCAAACTGCGCTATTCACCGAACTAAATGCACTATTTATCATCTCGATAAATGGGGTGGCTAACGAGACTCGAACTCGCGACAACCGGAATCACAATCCGGGGCTCTACCAACTGAGCTATAGCCACCATTATTTTTCTTTTTGCCGATATTCCCTCCGAGGAATGGCGCGCCCGAAAGGATTCGAACCTTCGACCTTTGGCTCCGGAGGCCAACGCTCTATCCAGCTGAGCTACGGGCGCTTCTATGCCCTTATCGGCGGAGTGGAATGATACGGGTATCAATGTTTGCCGTCTAGTATTTTTTTCAAATTTTTTTGTTATTTGGTGCCTTTTTCATCAGAAAAAGGTTTATTCAGGCAAAAAGCCGGAATTTCTTACAAACCAATCATGTGTCCGGGTAAATCAACCGGTTCAGTCTTTCTTGAACATCGCACGAAGGTTTGCAATATGTGCTTGTCCTTTTTGCTTCGTTTCTTCCTGAGTAAGCGTTTTCTTACGTGCTTCCCAGGTCACATCATCGTACGGTAGTTCATCAAGAAAGCGACTGTGCGCTGGCTTAATTAACTCACCAAATTGTCGACGCTCCTTGCACACAATAAAAGTCAGCTCACGCTGTGCACGGGTAATGCCAACGTACATCAAACGTCGTTCTTCTTCGATATTGTCTTCATCGATGCTGGTTTGATGGGGTAAAAGTCCTTCTTCTGAACCCACAAGGTAAACGTATGGAAACTCAAGTCCCTTGGAAGCATGTAATGTCATTAACTGTACTGCATCGCTGTCGTCAGCATCTTCTCCTCTTTCCATCATGTCACGCAATGTTAGTCGCTGTACAACTTCCCTCAACGATTTGACTTCCTGAACCGGATTATCGCCTTCCAGATCAGCCACAATCCACGCATACAAATCTGAAATATTCTTCATCCTCATTTCTGCAGCTTTCGGACTGGAAGAGGTCTCATAGAGCCAGTCTTCGTAATGAGTATCCCGGACCAGAGCACGGACAACATCAACAGTATTTCCTCTTTCAGCCTGATCAGCCAAAGACACAATCCACTGTGTAAATCGTCTCAGGTTCTCCAGACCTTTGCCTGACAAAGTTTGTTCCAGACCAATTTCAAAACTGGACTCAAACAGACTTTTACCACGCATATTGGCATAAGTTCCCAGCTTCTCCAGTGTCACCGGACCTATCTCTCTTCGCGGTGTATTCACAATGCGCAGAAATGCATTATCATCATCCGGATTTACCAAAATCCGTAAGTACGCCATCATGTCTTTAATTTCTGCACGGGCAAAAAAGGAAGTACCACCAGACAATTTATATGGAATCCTGTTCTGCATCAGACATTTTTCAATCAGGCGGGACTGATGATTCCCACGGTATAAAATGGCGTAATCCCGGTATGCGGTATGATTGATAAATTTGTGAGCAATAATCTCTCCGACAACCCGCTCTGCTTCATGGTCTTCATTATTTGCCAGAATAACTTTCAGCATTTCACCATCAGGCAGGGCTGAAAACAGTGATTTTTCATAAACATGTGGGTTATTGGCAATTAAAATATTCGCTGCCCGTAAAATCCGGTTCGTTGAACGATAATTCTGTTCCAGCTTAATCAATCTAAGCTGAGGATAATCCTGACCCAGTAAAACCAGATTTTGTGGTTTTGCGCCCCGCCAGGAATAAATCGACTGGTCGTCATCACCCACAACCGTAAAACGACCTCTTTCTCCGACAATCAGTTTCACCAGTTCGTACTGGCTGGTATTGGTATCCTGATACTCATCCACCAGCAGATAACGAATGCGGGACTGCCAGCGCTGCCGAACCTCTTCATCTTTACGGAATAACAACACCGGCATTAAGATTAAGTCATCAAAATCCAGCGCGTTGTAGGCCTTCATCTGTGCCTGATACATTTCGTAGCAAAAAGCGAACAGCTGCTGTTGTTCTCCTTGTGCCATCGCTTTTACCTGGTCAGGAGATAACATATCATTCTTCCAGTTCGAGATGGCAGAAAGCAACTGGCGTAATAAATCCTTATCACCGTCGAGCTGTTTTTCCGTCAATTCTTTGAGTAAAGCCAGCTGGTCCTGATCATCAAACAGGGAAAAACCAGCTTTCAGGCCAAGAGATTTGTACTCCCGGCGGATGATATTCAGTCCCAGTGTATGAAATGTAGAAACCATCAAGCCACGAGCCTCTCCCTTACCTAACGTTTGTGCAACCCGCTCTTTCATTTCCCGGGCAGCTTTATTGGTAAATGTGACAGCTGCGATATATCTGGCTTTATAGCCGCAACTCTGCACGAGATAAGCTATTTTGTTAGTAATCACTCTGGTTTTTCCGGATCCGGCTCCTGCAAGGACAAGACATGGTCCGGATATGTACTTCACTGCTTCATCTTGACTGGAATTGAGTTTCATTTTGCCTGTTATCACCTCTTTACTTTGCGGTGGTAATAATAATGTGCAATGCCGTTGAATACTATGTTCAAAGCTGATGGAAAATAATTCAATTTTTTGCTGTACAAGTGTATTGCATAAAAGGTAAGTTACAGCTCAAGTTATAAAATATACTTATTAATTGATTACTGAATATACATCTGGTAACAGTGTCTTGGTTTTATTATGCTGTGCCAGTAGTCAAACGTAATAACGTGGCCATCTTCTATATTTAAGAATTTTTCAAACTTAGGACTGATTCAAATGAAAAAGTGGACAGCAGTGATGTTACTGATCGCAATCCTATTGTTCGGTAGCGTGATCGGCTTTAATTTGTTTAAGAATAAAATGATTGCAAACTTTATGGCAAATATGCCTGAGCCATCTTACCCGGTGACCGTCACCAATATTTCATCGCAAGACTGGACACCTACGATTGAAGCTATTGGTTTCATTGAGCCTTATCAGGGTGTCACATTAACAACTGAATCAAGTGGTGTGATTGATAGCATCAAATTTGAATCAGGCGATAAAGCGGAGAAAGGTCAGGTACTGTTGACTCTGGATTCAAAAGTTGAGCAAGCAACGCTGAGAAGCTCTGAAGCCCGCTTACCGGCTGCAAAAGCTAAATTTGAACGTTATAAAGGCTTGTATAAACGCGGTTCTTTGTCACAGGAATCTTACGATGAGGCACAGGCTTCTTACCTTTCATTATCGGCTGATATCGAAAGCCTGAAGGCAACGATTGCCCGCCGTCAAATCAAAGCGCCTTTTGCCGGACAAGTCGGTATCCGGAATGTTTATCTGGGTCAATATCTGCAACCAGGCACCACAATTGTCCGTCTGGAAGATACCAGTGTCATGCGTTTACATTTCACGATTCCTCAAACTGAAATCTCGCGTATCTCGAAAGGACAGACGGTAGAAATTAGTGTCGATGCCTACCCGGACCATGCATTTAAGGGTGAGATCACGGCCATTGAGCCCGCGGTCAGTGTCAAAAGTGGTCTGGTTCAAATCGAGGCTAATATTCCGAACAGTGATGGTAAACTGCGTAGTGGTATGTTTGCTCATGCACAAATTCAGCTCCCCGTTATTCCCGATCAAATTATTGTTCCACAGACAGCAATCACCTTTACACTTTATGGTGACAGCGTGTATGTCGTCAGTGGTAAAGATGATGAAAAGAGGGTGAAACAGCGTGTGGTGAAAGTCGGAGAGCGCCGGGGTTACATTGCACATATCCTGACAGGTTTGAAAGACGGAGAAGAGATCGTTACATCCGGGCAGGTTCGACTGAGTAATGGGGTAAAAATCCACGTGGTCGAAAGTGATGCAACAGCACCTCGTGCCGAAACACCGATGTTGTAAGCGGAGGACTCATGCGCTTTACAGATATTTTTATCAAACGTCCTGTTCTGGCTATTTCAATCAGTTTTCTGATTGCACTGCTCGGATTTCAGGCCGTTTTTAAACTTCAGGTCAGGGAATATCCCAAAATGACCAACACTGAAGTCACTGTTACAACCAGCTACTATGGTGCCAGTGCCGATCTGATTCAGGGCTTTATTACGCAACCGCTCGAACAAGCAATAGCACAAGCCGATAACATTGATTATATGAGTTCGGAATCAGTTCTGGGCAGCTCAAAAATTACTGTCAAGATGAAGCTGAATACCGACCCGAATGCAGCTTTGTCTGATATTCTGGCCAAGACTAATTCGGTCCGTTCTCAGTTGCCTAAAGAAGCAGATGACCCAACGGTCGCAATGTCAACCGGCTCTTCAACCGCAGTTATGTATATTGGTTTTTCCAGTGAAGAGCTGAGCTCAAGCCAGATTACCGACTACCTGAAGCGGGTTGTTACACCACAGCTCTTTTCTGTGCAAGGGGTCTCTAAGGTCGATTTATACGGGGGAATTCCATACGCCCTGCGTATCTGGCTGGATCCTTATAAGATGGGCGCCCTGAAACTAACCGCCTCTGATGTATTAACCGTTCTCAGTGCCAATAACTATCAGTCAGCAACAGGTCAGGCAACTGGTGAGTATGTCATTTTCAACGGAGATGCGGACACTCAGGTTTCTACCGGAGAAGAACTTGAAAATTTGGTGGTTCGCTCTGATGACGGGCAGATCGTTCGTCTGGGAGACATTGCGAAGGTCACTCTGGCAAAAAGCCATGACACCTATCGTGCAACAGCCAATGGTAAAGACACGGTCGTTACTGCGATCAATGCCGCGCCAAGCGCAAACCCAATTGATATAGCCGCAAGTGTACGGGATATTCTTCCCCGTCTGCAAAAGAATCTGCCGGGTAATATCGAAATGAAGTTGCTTTATGATTCAACCATTGCGATTAATGAATCGATTCATGAAGTCATTAAAACACTTGGGGAAGCGGCACTGATCGTTTTGATCGTGATTACCCTTTTCCTTGGCTCTTTCAGAGCTGTATTGATCCCGATTGTCACGATTCCCTTATCATTAATCGGGGTCGCTTTAGTCATGCAAATGTTCGGTTTCTCATGGAATCTGATGACATTACTGGCGATGGTACTGGCTATCGGGCTGGTAGTGGATGACGCGATTGTGGTTCTGGAAAACGTTGACCGGCATGTCAAACTCGGTGAAACACCTTTCCGGGCGGCGATTATTGGTACTCGCGAAATCGCAATGCCAGTTATCGCGATGACACTGACACTGGCTGCTGTATATGCGCCTATCGCCATGACCAGTGGTATTACCGGCTCCCTGTTTAAAGAATTCGCATTATCGTTGGCAGGCTCCGTCTTTGTGTCCGGTATTATTGCACTGACATTATCACCGATGATGTGTTCAAAAATGTTGAAAGATCATGAGGAGCCCTCTCGCTTTGAACAAAAAGTCCATGACGTTCTTGACAGAATCACTGAACGTTACATGAGAATGCTTGGTGCAATCATGAATCGCCGGCCGGTGATCATTTTCTTTGCTTTGATTGTTTTTGGCACACTACCTGTTTTATTTAAGTTTATTCCGGCAGAACTAGCGCCATCTGAAGATAAGGGCGTAGTGATGATGATTGCGAATGGTCAGGCTAACGCTAACCTCGACTATATGGAAAACACCATGTCCGAGGTCAGCGATATTCTGAACAAGCAGGATGAAATTCAGCTTTCTATGGCATTTACCGGGATTCCTAAATCGAATCAGGCGTTTGGTATCGCTGTTATGAAACCATGGAGTCAAAGGGAAGCCAGCCAGGCAGAGGTTATGAAACGTGTTCAGACTCTGGTGCAGGATATTCCGGCCATGTCAATCACAGCATTCCAGATGCCGGAACTTCCGGGTGCAGGTTCAGGCTTACCTATTCAAATGGTGATTACAACCCCCAATAGCTTTGAAAACCTGTTCTCTCTGGCCAGTGATATGCTGGCAAAAGTGCAGAAAAGCCCTTTGTTTGTCTATTCAACATTGGATCTGAATTTTGATTCAGCAACAATGAAAATCAGTATTGATAAAGATAAAGCTGGCTCTTATGGGGTCACCATGCAGGACATTGGTCTTACCCTGGCAACCATGATGGCCGATGGCTATGTCAACCGGATTGACCTTGGCGGTCGCTCATATGAAGTGATTCCACAGGTTGAGCGTAAATTCCGTTTAAACCCGGAGTCTATGAAAAATTACTTTGTGCGTGCGGCTGATGGAAATATGGTTCCTCTTGGAAGCCTGATTCATATTGATGTAGTCGCTGAACCAAAATCATTGCCCCACTTCAACCAGCTAAATTCCGCGACGATTGGAGCGGTTCCTATGCCTGGTGCAGCTATGGGGGATGCAATCAACTGGCTGGATAATCTCGCTGAAGAGACCTTGCCTGTCGGATATGACCATGACTATCTGGGGGCATCCCGTCAGTATGTCACGGAAGGGAGTGCGCTTTATACAACCTTCCTTCTGGCACTCGCGATCATATTCCTGGTTCTGGCGATTCAGTTTGAGTCTCTCAGAGATCCGGTTGTCATCATGGTTTCTGTACCTCTGGCCATCAGCGGCGCTTTGGTTGCACTGGCATGGGGTGCTGCTTCGATGAATATCTACTCGCAAGTCGGATTGATTACATTGATCGGCTTGATTACCAAGCATGGTATTCTGATCTGTGAAGTGGCCAAAGAAGCACAGCTGAAACATCATAAGAACCGGGTCGATGCGGTGATGGAAGCCACCAAAACCCGTTTGCGGCCAATTCTGATGACAACTGCAGCAATGATTGCTGGTTTGATCCCATTGATGTACGCAACCGGTGCGGGTGCACAACAACGTTTCAGTATCGGTATCGTGATTGTTGCCGGGCTGGCATTAGGAACATTGTTTACATTGTTTGTCCTGCCCGTCATTTATACATATCTGGCTGAAAAACATAAGCCTTTACCTGTGTTTGTCGAAGATGAGACAACACGAGAGCTTTAAAAAACTGATTCAGTGAGCAAAACCTGTTTTTTTGTCTGCGCTTACTGGCTTCTGAAAAAATCTGATGGGTTCCGCCCGTCAGATTTTTTTATGTCACTAACCAGGGTCTGTTGACCTGTCGAGTGCAAATTTTGTTCAATCCCAAAAGGCCACGCCCTGATGACACACTAAAATATAATTTATGATACAAATCACTATGCATAATATAAAAATATAGCTAAAATAAAATACAGCGTTTTATTGTTTGAGCAATACATCTTTGGTATGAAAACGATGAAAAATAATTACTTATCTGTGATTAATGCACAAATTGAGAAAATTAATCAGCTGACATCAGAGACAAAACAGGAAAAACTATCTCTGGTGTACAATAAAAGCAATTATTACATAGAGAAAGTGCATCAGAACCAAAGCACCAGCCATCCGACAATCCTGTTTCAGGGAAAGGGCCGGGCTTGTTATCTGTTTTTGAATGGTTACCTTGCTTCATTTCAGGCGAAATAATGTCGTACCTGATACTGATACACCCAATAATTCTCAAAATACAGAAGATAACGACGCTACCACCCTTTTTTCCATGTAAGTAACGACATTTACAGGTGAATTACATAAAATGTCTGTATACACGAAATCAGGAGCCAGAATCCGTATGTTCGATCCAAAAAAATTAGAGCAAATAGCAAAACAAATTCACGACTCAATGCCACAACCAGTCAAAGAATTAGGTGCAGATGTAGAGCAGAAAGTTCGTCAGGTCATTCAGGGACAGTTAAATAAGTTGGATGTTGTCAGCCGGGAAGAATTTGATGTACAGACGCAAGTGCTGATGCGTACCAGAGAAAAGCTCACGCAACTTGAAGCCAAAGTGGCAGAAATGGAGAAAAAACTCTCTGATTCTGATTCCGGAAACGTATAAAAAAGGGCCTGATGATTCAGGCCCTTTTTTCATGAACAGTTCAGGATATGTCGTGATTAATCGCCAACCGCAATACGCTTCATATCCGTCATATAGCCACGAAGCTCTTCACCGATATACTCAACCGGATGGTTACGAATCATTTCATTCACTTTAATCAGTGTTGCATTATCAACCTGATTTGATGACTCGCCCAAGCCTTTACCAATCACATCTGTACCAACCTGAGGCATGAATTGTTCACGCATCAATGGTGTTGCAACATTAGCAAACAGGTAGTTACCATATTCAGCCGTATCTGAAATAACAACATTCATTTCATATAAACGCTTACGTGCAATAGTATTGGCAATGAGCGGCAGTTCATGCAAAGACTCGTAGTAAGCAGATTCATCGATAATGCCTGAATCCGTCATCGCTTCAAAAGCAAGCTCAACCCCGGCACGAACCATTGCGATCATCAGAATACCGTTGTCGAAATACTCCTGCTCTGCAATTTTCACATCAGACTCAGGATAGTTCTCAAATGCCGTTTCACCCGTTTCTTTGCGCCAGCCCAGCAGATTAGCATCGTCATTTGCCCAGTCAGCCATCATCGTTCCAGAAAACTCACCTGCAATGATGTCATCCATGTGCTTATTATAAAGAGGACGCAATAAATCTTTCAGTTGCTCGGACAATTCGAAAGCACGGATTTTTGCCGGATTTGAAAGACGATCCATCATGTGCGTGATGCCACCAAACTTCAGTGCTTCAGTGATGGTTTCCCAGCCGTACTGCAGCAACTTACCTGCGTAACCAGCATCAATGCCTTCAGCAACCATTTTTTCATAACAAACGATTGAACCCGCCTGCAACATACCACACAGAATCGTTTGCTCGCCCATTAAGTCAGATTTGACTTCAGCAACAAAAGAAGATTCCAGACAACCTGCACGATGTCCGCCTGTCGCTGCAGCCCAAGCTTTCGCGATTTCCAGACCATCACCATTTGGATCATTTTCAGGGTGAACCGCCAGCAGTGTCGGCACACCAAAGCCACGCTTATACTCTTCACGTACTTCTGTACCCGGACACTTCGGTGCAACCATCACAACCGTCAGATCTTTACGAACCTGCATGCCTTCTTCAACAATGTTAAAGCCATGAGAGTAACCCAGTGCAGCCCCTTCTTTCATCAGAGGCATGACGGTTTCAACAACATTGGTATGCTGCTTATCCGGAGTCAGGTTGACCACTAAATCTGCCTGAGGAATCAGTGTTTCATAGCTTCCCACTTCAAAACCATTATCTTTCGCATTTTTGAAAGACTGGCGCTGCTCATCAATCGCAGCCTGACGAAGTGCATACGAAACATCCAGGCCAGAGTCACGCATGTTCAGCCCCTGGTTCAACCCCTGAGCACCACAGCCGACGATGACGATTTTTTTGCCTTTCAGGTAATCCGCTTCATTTGCAAATTCTGAACGATCCATAAAACGACAACGACCTAACTGGTCTAACTGCTGACGCAGATTGAGTGTATTGAAATAGTTAGCCATAGGCGGCGCTCCTTAATTTAAAACTGTCTGTCACTTTTTGTTGTGTTTGTGATGTTGTGTTTCGGCTTGTCTCTCATTCAACTGCAGTAAGACGAAAATCGTAAAGGCAACTGCTGATATGATGAAAGTGATACATACCGGATTGATTTCATCTTAAACCAGACAAACCGTTGCTAAAAGTGATATATTCACAATTAATTATTGCGAATAGTGCAACATAAAAACACCAACATGAATATCAAAATACTCAGACTTTTTGTCCATCTGACGGAGAGTAAAAACTTCAGTAAAACGGCTGGTGCAATGCATATCAGCCCTTCGGCACTCAGCAGGCAGATACAGAAATTAGAAGATGAAATCGGGCACCACCTGTTTGTGCGGGACAACCGCAGAGTAGAGCTAACCCCCGCAGGGAAAAAACTGATTCCGGTCGCACTGCAGATCATTGAGAAATGGCAAAACTTTCAGGCTGAAATTGACGAAAGTCATCATACGCTGAAAGGAGAAGTCAGGTTATTTTGTTCCGTGACCGCCAGTTACAGCCATCTGCCGGATCTGTTATCTGATTTCAGAGCACATCACCCCTTAATTGATTTTCAGCTTTCAACCGGTGACCCGACTCAAACCATTGATAAACTATTAAATAATGAAGCTGATATCGGAATTTCTGCCCTGCCAAATCCACTACCATCGAGAATTGTATTCCAGACTATCAGCGATATTTCTCTGTCCGTTATTGCCCCGGCCGGCATCACTAATTTTGCCTATTCTTTAAACAATGAGCCTCCCGACTGGTCACAGGTGCCTTTTATTGTTCCGGCATCCGGTACTGCGAGAGAATCCGCAGATCAATGGTTTCATGACATGGGAATTAAACCCAAGATTTATGCACAGACAACCGGAGGACACGAGGCGATTGTCAGTATGGTTGCATTAGGATATGGCGTCGGCATCGCACCGGATGTCGTGATTATCAACAGCCCTGTTCGTGACAAAATACAACGTCTGCCACAGAGTCAGCTACTCAAACCTTTTAAACTTGGTGTCTGCTGTAAACGATCACAATTAAAACAACCTCTGGTGAATGCGCTATGGCAGGTTGTGACAAAGAAAAAAACATAAAGCAGATGTAAGGGAAAAGAATCGTTCCTTGATTGAATATTTTATTGCCACCAGAGCGTGTTTATCTTTCATCGCCGTTCCTGCTGGAGGCTATTTTCAGGCGACTACAGGTTAGGCTATGAAAGATAAACACGCTCTAGTATTATCGGTGCTTTCATAACTACATTGTCAAAAAGAGACAAACCATGACTATTGATTCGTCCAGGGCACATCAAACCCTTCGGGCAGAAGGGCTGCGCTGTCCGGAACCTTTAATGATGGTAAGAAAAACAATTCGTAATATGGCTGATGGCGAAATGCTGCTGGTGCTTGCTGATGATCCATCAACAACACGTGATATTCCCAGCTTTTGCCGGTTTATGGATCATCAACTCATCGAGTCTCAGACAGAAAAAACGCCATACGAATACCTTATCTGTAAAGGCATACCCTGCAACGACACCGACCGGTAAATCTACATCAGCTGGTAAAGCCACACCGGCTGGTCAATCGTATTTAGCGGGTCTTCTTATTGTCGATTGAGTCCTGTTTAATTTCAGCTAAAGCTCTTTCCAGGTTCTCATTTGCCAGTGGATAATAGGAAGACTTTTTATCAATCGCTTGTTGTAAATACGTGACGGCTTCTTCCGCTTTTCCCTGTAATATCAAAAAATATCCAACATTATTCAGGGCCTCATAATCTTTCATATGGCGTTTAAATGTATTCAGGGCTTTGAATGTACTCCCCTGAGCCAGATAAATCAGCGCAAGATTATTAATGGCTTTCGGGTTATTTGGAGCATGGTCAAGTGCAGCAAGTGTTGAGCGCTTCGCTTCTTCCAAATCACCACTCATGTAGTAAGAGTATCCGATATTGAGCAATAACATCATAGAATCTGGTTTAATCTTGAGAGCCTTCTTAAAGAAACGCTGCGCAAGTGAGTGTTTACCATCTAAATCAGAAATAATTCCAAGTCCCATGTAAGCCATTGCAGGTGATTGTTCATCTGACTTCAAAGCATGAATTTGTACCTCACCTAATGAGTCTCTCTCCAGTTTTTCCCTGCTTTTTAATCGCACCTGATCGGCATTGATTGCACGAATGAAGTATACGGCCCCCTGCTTTGTCTCTCCCTGCTTGCTGAAGTTTGAACCAATTTGCTGAAGCACAGCAACATTATCCGGGTTGGCTTTCAAGGCAAGGAAATACGCCTTTTCAGCCAACGAATAATTGTTTCTTGACTGATGAATCCGCCCAATTGTATATAAAGTCTTATCCTTATACTGACCATCTTTAAAATCGAGTGACCGAATATACTCGAATAATGCTAAATCCTGATTGTTTTCTCTGATTGCCTTATCACCGCGCTCAATCGCTTCTTTTTCGGTTTTGGGCGGATCAGTCATCATCAGCGTTTCTACGGGTTTGCCATCATAAAGCTGACTATCAAATGACTTTTCGTTTTTTGAGGAGGATGCGCAGCCACCCATCAGCAGCACAGCAACAAATACAACCAGTGATTTCAGTTTCATGACTCGCTCCTTTGGCATTTTATCCCTGCCCTAATGACGCTGTCAGCGACAATATAGAAGGGCCGATAGCAACGATGAAAAAACATGGCCAGATAAATATCAACAGCGGAAAAATCATCTTGGTTGGTATTTTTGCAGCAATTTCTTCGATTTCCTGATTGCGTCGATCCCGGTAATCTTCTGTATATTCCCTTAATGTCTGAGACAAACTGCCTCCGATGCGTGAAGCATGCGCCAGCATATGAACCAGACCAGTAATTTCATTCACACCAGTCCTTTCTACTAACTCTTCAAACGCATCGACCATTTCAACCCCGGCGCTTATCTTGACACAAACCGTGTCCAGCTCATCGGCAAACTCCGGATGAGAGATCATTAATTCACCCGCAACCCGCTTTAATGCGGCATGAAAGCCCAACCCGGATTCAGTACAAACGACCAGCAAATCCAAAGCATCAGGGACCCCAGCCCGAACTTTTTGTTGCCGCTTTTTAACCATCTTGCTTAAAACGACATTTGGGGCATACATCCCAACAGCGACTAACACAATCATCATTAAGAATAAGTGCTGCATATCCGGCATAAAAAAGTACAGACCGGTTGCAGCGAGGATACCAATCAGTCCGCACACAATTTTAATGGCGTAGTACATTGTTAATACGTTTGCGTCATGAAACCCTGCATGCATCAGGTGATGTCGGGTAGTTTCCTGCTCCTTCGTACTTCTGGGGGCAACGATTGGAGCGATCGATTCAAGCGTGGTATCAAACCTTTTGTTCTTTTTTCTCAACAGCGTACTGTCCATATCTTTGCGGATATCTTCAAGCTGGCGTTTTACCTTCGACTTCGTCCCGGAAATGACCAAAATCACCGTCACAGCAAACGAGGTGACAGCGATAAAAATGACAATCAGAATAAATAACTCTTCATTAAAATTGATACGACTAAGTAACTCAAGGAAGCTATCAATGAATTCCATATTACACCTCGAAGTTAATGATTTTCCGAATCCACAACGAGCCAATAAACAAACTGATCACCCCGAAACTCACTAACTTGAACCCTCTGGGGTCTTCATACAGTGGACTAACATAATCCGGATGAAGCAAAGACATTCCAAGAAACAAAACAAAGGGAGACAAAACCAAAATCCATGCAGAAAGCCGACTCTCAGCCGAAATAGTCTTAATCTTTCTTGCCAGCTTAAACCGCGCCCGCAAAACCTGAGACACCTTTTCCAGGTTTTCAGATAGATTTCCCCCGGTCTCTTTTTGTAGTAAAACAGCACTTGAGAAAGCCAGCATCGATACCGTAGGTGTTCTGTCCGCCATCTGCATAATTGCCAGACGCATATCGTAACCATAGTTAAGCAGGTTATAGGTGTTTTTAAATTCAATCCCAATAGGAGGAGGCATTTCATTACCGACTTCATTGAATGCCTGAGTGACAGGTTGCCCGGCCTGCAACATTCTCCGGATAACATCTAAAGCTTCAGGTAACTGTTCTTCAAATTTAGACAGACGGTCAGAAATACGTTTTTGAATAAAAAAGTGAAGTGCCAGCCAGATAAAGACAAAAGCCCCAATCGCCACATACCATGGTTGACTGAGCAATAATGCAAACATACTGGCAAACACACTGATTGCCAGTGTCACCGAGATAGTTCTGGAAAGGGTCCAATATAAACCGGAAAGCTCCAGGTTTTTTTTCATCGATTCGAAAAAGGTAAATCTGACTAACCGCCGATCCATCGGCGTCAGACTTCTCATATAATATTCACGAAGAAGAGAACGACTTTCTTCATCAAGATTCGACTGGGTTTCTTTCAGGCGCTTTGTCAATTGCTTGTGTTTCGCTTTACTTCCTGCAGCCGGAAGTAATAATGCCTGAGAAATAAACATTACCGCAAAAAAAAGCAGAATCAGGAAAAGCGTAATATCGTCGTTCATGAGAGCCTCCTATCCGTAACTCTCAGCAAAAAGCTCAAATGGCAGGTCTAATCCCCGTTTGGAAAGCTGTTCATGACATTGTGGAACAACACCAGTCGCCACATAATTGCCGATCACATTTCCTTCTTCATCCATGCCATGGCGCTGGAATTTAAAAATTTCCGACATGGTAATAATTTCACCTTCCATGCCATTAATCTCACTAATGCTCACCATCCTGCGCTTCCCGTCTTCCTGCCGTTCCATCTGAACAATTAAGTGAATCGCGGATGCAATTTGTGAGCGGAGGTTTTTCGTCGTGATATTCCAGCCAGCCATAGCGAACATATTTTCAACCCGGCTTAATGCATCACGGGGGTGTTGGCGTGAATGGTTGCGAGAGAACCTTCGTGCCCGGTATTCATGGCAGCCAGCATATCAACCGCCTCACTCCCCCGGACTTCCCCTAATACAATCCGGTCAGGCCGCATCCGCAAAGAATTCTTCACCAGATCCCGCTGGGTAATCTCACCTTTTCCTTCAAGATTCGCTGGCCGGGTTTCCAAACGAACCACGTGAGGTTGCTGTAGTTGCAACTCTGCGGAGTCTTCTATCGTGATAATGCGATCGTCACTGGGAATAAATCCGGACAGGATGTTCAGTGTCGTGGTTTTACCGGAGCCGGTACCACCGGAAATCAGAATGTTCAGCTCCCCTTCTACGGCTGCTTCAATAAATTTTGCCATCGGTTCTGACAAAGAGTTAAACGACAATAAATTATCCATCGTCAACTTATCGACAGCAAAACGCCGAATGGAAACAGAAGCACCATCCAGAGCCAGAGGCGGAATAATCGCATTGACCCGCGAGCCATCCATTAATCGCGCATCGACCATAGGAGACGCTTCATCAATTCTCCGCCCAATCTGGCTGACAATCCGATCGATAATATTGCGCAGATGACGATCATCCAGAAAAGTATAAGGTGTTTGCTCCAGCTTACCGAAGCGTTCAACGAAGACACTTTTCGGCCCATTCACTAAAATATCTGACACCGTTGAATCTTTCAGCAATGGCTCCAGCGGCCCTAAACCAAACACTTCATCTTCAATTTGCTGAATGACCCGCTTGCGTCCTTCAGCCCCAAGTGTGTGGCTTTGATCTTCGGCCATCAACTGTACAATTGCTTCCTGAAGCTCTTTTCTGGCTGACTCTTTTTCCAGACTGGACAATAAAGCTAAATCCAGCGTTTCCAGCAGCCGCTGGTGATAATAATGTTTCGTTTCAAGTTCTTGTTCGAGCTGCTTGCGTGCTTCCTGAATTGCTTTCTCTTTTTCTTCATTATCACGGATTTTTTTCTCAAGACGGCTCTGTTTTTCTTCCTGTTCTTTCCCGGACTCAGAAGATGCAGAAACCTCTGACTGAATGTCTGTCGTTTTGACTGAAGGTGGCGCTTCACTCATCACTTTTTCCGGGATATCGGTGTTAATATTTCTGCGTCTGAATAACATGTGTCACCTCCCTGTACTTTCCGTCAGGAAAAAAGCCGCTTAAGCCAACTTTTCTGCTCTTTATCTTTTGGCATCAGTGTTCTGGTAAAACGGGTAACCGATTTGGATATCGCACTACTTTTCTTCGATGAGACTAACGGTGTTCCCAAATTGACACTCTCAATGGCGGATTTAAAATCATTTGGAATGGTATGGATTTCCAGCCCGGAAATTGTCTCTTCAATATCTTTCAGTTTGATTTGCTGGCGTTTTTCGTACCGGTTTACCACCAGAATCAGCTGCTCCTTCGCCACGCCATACTCAAAGGTGAGCGCTTTAGCAATTCTTGATGTATTTTTGATTGAAACCAGATTTTGCTGGGTAATTAAAAAAATTCTGGTTGCCTGACTCAGAATCGGGATAAATATATGGTCAATCCCCAGAGACAGATCGATGAAAATATAATCGTAATGCTCACGCAGAATGGGAATAAGCTTTCCCAACTTCATCGCATTTTCAAAATTTTCCTGATGGTTTTCGTGTTTAAAACTCAGAATATGTAACCCTGAATTATGCCGTGTCACCAGACTCCGCAGAGACACTTCATCCAGATCCGCCAGATTTGCAATAACATCATTCAGACTGTAAACCGGATTGATATTCAGGTAGTCCATCACCACACCAAAATGAATATCCAGATCAAGCAGCAATACCCGATCAGTGTGCTGCATCGCTACCTCGACGGCAGTATTCAGTGCCACGGTTGTCGCCCCGGAGCCACCTTTCGTATTTAAAAACAGGTAAACCTCTGACAAGTGCCGGGTTGCCAGCTTATCTTCAGCAATGGAATGCAGCATACCGGCAAAGTCTTCAAGGACCGCCTGCTGAGAAATAAAGTCGGTCGCACCTAATTTCAGAGCCACCCGCAAAGATAAATTGTCACTTTCATCACCAAATACAATCAATAAGGTGTCCAGCTCATCTTCATCTTTTTCCTTATCGACATTAAAATTTTGCAGCTCTGTAATCCGCTTTGCCCAGTCAGAGCCCGTTTCAACAAAAATGACATCCGGAATCGCAAGCCGGGAAATATTGCCCAGCATTTCATTGCTTTGCTGTAAGCATTCAAAATGAATACTGTAGCAACGTGACAACTGCTTCACCATATGGCACTTAAAAAATTCAGTTGCATATAAAACCCATACAGTAATGGTCGTCTTCAACCGAATTTGATCCTGCCCGTCAGGCACTAACTTTATTGTTTTTGTCATCATGCACCCTCTAACAATCGGTATGCCGGGATTCAGGGTGAGCAAGCGTCGGGCGAACCACCCCTAAAGACTCAATTGGCAATGTTGTTTCCATATCCGGCATTGCAATCACGCCCCCTTCAGCCAGAAAACTTAAAAAGCCAATCAGCTGATACTGATAATTGGAAACACGTACCCTGACAAATTTTATCGTTGCATATGCATCATTATAGTCATCAGAACTCATCCCTGCATTGATACTCACTGGCTGTCCGGAATCATCCAGATACTCAATAATCAGATTGCCTGCAGTAAATCCTGCTGGGGCGTAGTTCTGCATGGCCAGCGTCGCCAGATCATCTTTATCATTCACGTGGCAAACCACACCCATGCGGGCAACTTTACGGGTCAGGTCATTTGCCATTTGTAAAGAATACACATAGCGTCCCATTTCAATCACACTGAACAGCACCAGCAAGACACTGGTCGCCAGGAGAGTGAATTCAAGAATCGAAACACCGGACTGATGTTTTTTCAACTTCATAGCGAAGTCCTCGAAACTGCGGTCGCGGTCAGGTCAAAACTCATGTCCATCACAACCGATGGCACAATTGACAATAGTGGCGTGTAATCGTAACTCACAGTGACAGACACATATTTATTAGCGTGTGTCACTGTAATATCACTGGCTGTGACCCCTTCCAGCAATGGTGTTGTTCCGGTGCCTGTGTGACCATATAACACCATATTTTTGATACTGGTGACGCTGGCGATTTGGTCAGAAGAAGCCGTACCATAAATATCCGTCACCGCATACCGAACACCATTCTGAACCATCTTATTCAGCGTGTTATAGCGGACCAATGCCGAGCCAAACTCAACAATACCAACCAAAAGCACTAATACCACCGGAATCACAATCACAAATTCAACGACGGCAATCCCCTGCTGGCTAAATCCATTCCTTTTCATATCAGGACTCCTCACTTAGCGGGTCGTCATACAGGACAATTCGGTAGGGTCCCTGATTGCTGCTGTTATTTCCGGAGGAGCTGTTAGTGACAGAGCAATCTTCAAGATATTCTCCAAATACAGCTTGCTTACCGGAATTATTTGTTGGTGCCTGCTGCAACAGAAAAAAACAACCCAGAGCTTCAATCGATAATGTGGTCGTTCCTCCAGATGTTCCGGAGCAATTGACGATAGGAACTTTCAAAACCCGTCTCCCAGATTCTCCCCCGGAATTCAGATAACAATCAGATCCAGAACAAACAGGTGCTTCCTGTTCATAGTCGTCATAACCCCAGCTATCCGTATAAATAACATTGCCATCATTATCGATTGTTGCCTGAGAATCTGGTTCTTTGACATAAATATCAGGTGGATAATCTGCTGAACTGAGCCCACCGCCACTATAAACGCCAAATCGAGTATTCAACCCCTGCCCTACAGGGCCTACAGTGTTCCCTGGCTTAGTCGTAACAGTATCTCCCACCCCAACACATCCGGTAAAACTTCCAGCCAAGCCTTGTCGAACCGTAGAGGCACCTGAACCAAAGTCCAGTAACTGGAAGTTACCCGGCCCCATAGATGATTGATTTTTACTGGCAACTTTCAATGCATAAACCTGCCCTGCATTATAACCAGATGAACCACTATCTTCTCCGGCACACACAGCCATCGGCACCACATTACACATACTGGTACTGGCTGAACTCGGACCGGCAACGGCACTGGCAGACAGCTTTTTATCCACCCCAAATGCCGCGATAAAAAAAGCATTTAACGGATAGTTAGATACGGCCACCCGGACAAAACGGTCATCAATCAAACTGCTATATCCGGGATCCGGAAAGGTTTCCGGGTCATTAGAAAAGGTCACAGAAATGGTCGCCGCAGAAAAATCCATAGATTGATTCCCACTGGCTTCCTTCATTTTCGTCAGCGTATTATTCGCCATTGTGATTGCGTCTGCATCACTTCCGCCACTATCCAGCACCAAAGCTGCGGCTAATGCTGCTGCATCCACCCCATTTTGCAGACGGGTTTTATTCAGGAACGCATGGTTTACATCGATTGCTAATGCCATTACCCCAAATAAAGCCACCATTGCCGCTGTAACCAACACCAGCACTAACCCTTTTTGAGATTTTGGTTTACCATACGCACAATAGTTCATTTTCAATACTCCGAAACATCATGTGTTTTCTACTGACCACCAAAAATAAAATTGACCGGTGACTGAGATTTCGATGCTTTCTGTTTGTCTTCTCCGACATAACCCTGATACGCATTTTCCATGCGCTCACCAATGCCGACAGGAATGACCGCCACATTCTCTTCTGTTGCATCCGGATTATAGATTTGTGCCATCCGGACACTATTCATACTCTGACCTAAAGGTGGTGGATTGACACACCCGCTCAAAGCCATGACACAAGCGGCGATCAGAGAAAAATAAATGTGTTTATTCATCACGGACTCCTTACATTTCATGCCCGAAAGCACCTTCAGAACCACCAGTCCGGGTTCCGATATGACTGGCCCTTTGCACCCGAATGGCCGGTTTGGAGCCAGGCTTACGGCTGAGAGACGCACCTTGCCCCAACAGGTAATACTCCAAATCATTCGGCTCAACAAAAGTATCGGTCGGCAAAGTCACTTTGCTGCGATCGATGGGTTTCGCCAGCCTTGGCGTCACTAAAATCACCAGCTCAGTCTCTCCGGAAATATACTCCTGACTACGAAACAGCTGACCTAAAATCGGAATATCGCCGAATCCTGGCAATTTCCGGATAGAATCCCTGACGTTTTCACTCAAAAGACCCGCAATTCCAATGGTCTGTCCATCGGCTAATTCAACTGTTGACGAAGCACTTCGGCGGGTAATTGGTGGTATGTAAAAAGTGCTGTCTGTACCCGACAAGTTATAAGTAAACGTGCTGGTACTGGCAATTTCACTCACATCAACAGACAACTCCAGGTTGATCTGCTTATCGCTCAGCACAGTCGGTGTAAAACTCAATATCACACCATATTCTTTGTACTCAATGGTAATCCCATCATCATCCGGTACCGGAATCGGAAACTCCCCGCCAGCAAGAAAGCGGGCTTTCGAACCACTTAATGCTGTCAGGTTTGGCTCTGCGAGTACTTTTGCGACACCATTTTCTTTCGCGATATCTAAAGCGAGAGTGAAGAGTGAATCTCCGTCAATAAATGTAGAAAGTAATCCTGTCTCATCAATAGATGGCGCGTTAAAAATAGGCCCAATCAGCCCCCCGACAAGATCATCATCAATCACACCACCCGCAGAAGTGCCTCCCCATGAAAACTTGCCATTCGCTTCAAAGAAGTGGAAATTTGAATCAAACCGGCGAACCAGACTTCGCTGAACTTCGGCAACAGAGACTTCCAGCATCACCTGCTGGGCACCACCAATCGTCATTAAATTCACAACCGGATTATCATCTTTTTTATCGCCAGCGGCCTTGATTGCATTCACGCCACCGGCAGCTGACTGTTCCACACTCTGAGCAGCGGCATAAGTTTCTGCAATCCGCAGTGCCTGCATCATTCTGGATTGAGAACTAACCTGCCCACTCAGAATCAAGCGATCTTTTGCACTGTGAACTTTAATCTCTTCATCAGGTAAAAATTCGTATAACTTCGACTTCAGACTATTTAAATCGTGAATCACTTCTATATCGATTGAGTCAATCAACCTTCCTCGCCGGTCCCAAACCATCAGATTCGTTGTACCGAGTTTTTTTCCTATCAGAAACAATTCATTTGATTTCAGCATAACGATATCCAACACCTCGGGGTCTCCCAGAGAAACTCGTGACGCCTTACCCGTCAACCCGACGTACGCAGACTTGTGGTGAGGAATAGACAGAACCTTACCACCAACCATTGATACTTCAGCCCAAACACCCTGGCTCAAAAAGAGTATGAAAACTATCCATATGTATCTCATCACTCACCTCAATCTCTTACTTTCACTTTGGAGGTTTCAGTCCCTTTAATAATGGTCACACTCGGTGCCACATACCTGCGGACAGCCTTTTTCTCTTTCTGCAATGCCTGAGGATTCCGCAACGTCAGATGAATGTCACCTCTGGTCTGCGCCGTCAGCAATTTTTCAGCCTGAAAAGGCTCAACTTCCAGAGTTACCGCACGGACAATCACAGGCTTGTTCTCACTGGTCCGGGCTTTCTGATCAACTGCCAATACTCTGATATCTTTCAACACTGTAGTTGTTGATGCTGAATTTTTCCCGAATTTCACCGTCCCCAAAACATCAACCCGGTTTCCGGGTAACAAAAAGCCGGCAACGCCAATGACATCGTTCACCCGAATTGTGACCGCCCTTTTGTCTTCCGGAATTAATACAGCTAATGTCGCACCTTCACCTTTCTTACTTATCCGCTGAGTGATCAATATTTCTCCGGGGTAGATAGTGTCATGGGCAACTTTGCCGATTAACTCTTCTTCAACGGTATATTGATTTTCTCCCCGCCAATCTTTCTCCAGTAACTTACGAGTCAGATGCTGTGACTCAATGACAGTTCCTGCCGGTATTTCCAAAGCAGCAACAACAATCGGTTCCCGTTCAACCACCTCAACTTCTGCCTGTGGTTGTATCTGACGAGACATCCATTGCCGGGCAAAGAAAACGGCTGCTAACCCAAATAAAACAGAAAGTAAAAAAAGTAAAATAACCTGATTACGGCTCATCGTTTGCCTCCCCCGTTTCCATCATCCGTGAAATAAACAGCCCATGCCTGTCTGATAATTTCCGGTGTAATCACCGGTGGTGCTTCTTCAAACACGATGATGTCGCGACTAATTCCTACAAGGTCTTTCGGTAAACACGGATAAAAACCAACTTCATGTAACTGATGAAGCTGGATTAATGTTTCAAAAGACGTCTCACCCAGCCGTAACGAACGATGATGTGTCGTTTTTTCCCACAATATGTGGTATTCATCCTGTAAAAGCAGATGAAAATGTATTTTATATCCAAGTCTTCGCAGAAAAGCAGGGTCTGCAATACCTTCAGGGTCTAAGTTTGTTGAGAAAGCCAGTGTCAAAATAAACGGAATCGTAATTTGCTGGCCATTCGGTAATGATAGGTGATCAAAGAAGTATTCCATCGGAACAATCCAGCGATTCAGTAAAGTTGCCACGGGCATTGGCTGGCGTCCTAAATCATCGATCACCAGAATTCCGTTGTTTGCCATCATTTGTAACGGCGCCAGCCAAACCCGGTTATGCTCAGAATGATTGACTTCCAGCATATCCATCGTCAGCTCACCACCCACCTGAATATTGGGCCTTTCACACAACACCCAACGCTTATCATATTGATCTTTAAATGAAAGGCTCTGCATATTATCTTGTTCAGATCGGACTCGCTTATGGTGTTGTTCAGAAAAAACCTTAATAATATTTCCGGCTGCATAAACTGCATAAGGAACGAAAACAGAGGTGTTGAGCGAGTTCAGGATTCTGGTCGCAACAAAAGTTTTTCCGGTCCCTGCATCCCCATAAAGCAGTAAAGCTCTGCCAGAGTTGATTGCCGGTCCCAACAAAGAAATCATCCTTTCAGAGCCGATCACTTCTTTGAGTGCATGTTCAACATCCGGCCGGGTAATATCATTCAGCCTAACATCCTGCTGAGACACCAGTTGGTCATAGTCATCCAGTGATACTGGTGCAGGCCCCAGATAAGCATCTTTGGCAAAAGCGGCATCCGCTTCCTGCTGTCCGGCTTCAGAAAGTGCAAAACGAACATGCCCGGAAGCCGAGGCTTTATCCGGCTGAAATATCTCAACGAGAGACTTGGCACGCAAATCTTCCAGTAATTCCTTGATCATATGGCTACTGATCGCCATCAGTCCAACCAGCTCAAGCAAATCTGACTTCGGATACGCGGCTAAATGCTTGATCAGCAGATTTTCCATCACCACTTTAGGAATATGGAGTTCACTGAATGATGTCGGCACTTTTGGTGGGACAGCCTGTGGTTTTAACGGCACACGGTGGCTGTCTTTCGAAGATTTCGCAAGGCTCATCCCTGCTCCTTGTTTTCACCCAAAATAGCTATGGAGTGCCAAACCAATTACAACAATCGGCGCAAAAGGCATTTGCAAACGCTCACCTTTAGAGCCAGACAACTGTTTGCCAGGCACGATATTTTGTTTGCCCGGGCGGGGGAGATAAATCGTATTCTCAAATGAACCATCTGGCTGTAAAACTCGTGGCAATGATAGATACATTAAACCAACAACCATACTACTGACTGCCATCCAGAAAATACCCTGACTCATACCTTCCCAGCCAAGATAAACCCCAATACCAGCCAACAATTTGACATCTCCGGGCGACATAGCACGGAGAAAGAAGACAGCTAAACCAAGTGCAAAAAGAAATAAGCCAGCACTCAGCTCATACATCAGTGAAGTTATGCTCCAGGTGCTCAGCCATTGATATATCGCACATGCAGCAAATAGTGTAACAACAAGCTTATTAGGTATGCGGTGCTCTCTGGCATCCACAACAGCAATCACAAATAAAATCGACCAGATAATGAAGACCATTATGCCTCCATTGATAATTTGCCCTGACTGTAAGCCTAGAAGACAGTTGCCAGTTCTTGCAAGAGGACGGATCCCCATGTAGAAAAAACAGCCGCTAAAACAGCTACCAAAAGAGCAGCTGAGACAACATATTCAACAACAGTCAATCCATCTTCATCATGAAAAAATTGTAATAGATGTCTCAGCATGTTCATTTCCTTATAATACTGATTAAACGGTTATCCAGACGTTTTATCAGAAAACATTGGCTAGTTCATTGGATATCAAAGTGCCCCAACCGCTGAATACAGCTGCCAGCGCAGCGACTAAAAGTCCGGCACCAACGACATATTCAACCACGGTCAAACCTTCTTCATCATTCCAAAATGATTTACATTGCTTCATTACGTTTTTCATCACATGCTCTCCTTCATGGGGTGATTAATGTTCAATTCCACTTTAGTCGCATAGAAGGCATTGTTGTTAGGATTTTTTTAAGATGAAGCAAACGATCTATATCACCAAAAGTAATATTAAAAACAGTTATAGGAAGGACAAAAAAACTAGATAATTGTTATATATGATTTTTTTTCAGACATTTTAATCAAAGAAAATTTGTACAAAAATTAACCCATTCTTATTTTTGAGAATTATTTTTCAGTTTTGTTACATTATTGAGTTAAATATCACATATCCTTTCAAGCTAACTTCAATCGCCCGCCAAACGCATCAGCATCAAATCTAACCCTCTGAATAATTTGAACTTCCAACTCTGCACTCAAATTAATGATTCGAATTAACAGGTGACAAGCAAAGTGGGTAAGCATCACAGATATGCCAAACCCTGGAGCGTGTTTATCTTTCATGGCCCATCCTGTAGTCGCCAGATCAATATCTCCGGACAATAGAGAATTTTACGTGATACGTCATTCAACTGACAAAAAATACACAGGACATCTATAATAACAAGGAGACTAAAGTTGATAAGAATTGACCGGTTCAACAATATAGTTACCGGACATAATGAGAACAGGTACGATAAAAACACATTTTAAAACAAATACTATCAATACATTAACCACACTCATAACGCTCAGTCATGGCTTCGCAAATTTAGAATCAGGCTAAAATTACCTTTATCATCCGGGACGTGATACAGCCATGACGATAAAATACATAGTACATTGGACAGGCGAATCTACAGCTCAGCTTCCAGATAAAGTACAGCAACTTATATTCGATTACTTCACTGTTATCGAACATGAAAACACGAATTCTTTACTGACTTCTCCCCATATAACGACTGTATTTTTTTATTTTAAGCATCCACATCAACAAGCATCATTAGATCAGTCTCTGGAGATCTGTGAAACATTAAACAAAAAACTAATCATCATTCATCATGGCTTATGCAGTAAGCTTTGCTTGCAATGGATACACACGATAAAGGCTTCTATCGATCTATCCCGGACAGATTTACCTGAGCAGAAAATTCATGAGCTATTCTCTTCACTGACTCAACAGATCAATAAAAAATCATATCGTTCAAGAGAAACATCTCATCAATCTCTGGAGAAACTGATGTTTGACATTTTGCATTATATTGACAGCCATATAGACTATTCCCTAAAAGAAGAGGAAATTTCTGCTTACTTCAACTACACACCAAACTATTTCTCCAAAATCTTTCACCAAGCAACGGGCACAGGGTTTAAAGCGTATATTATGGATAAACGTATCTCCAGAGCCCAGGCAATGCTCGCTAATGAACCAGAAGCAAACATAGCTCAAATTGCTTATCAGTGTGGATACAAAGATGTGTCTTATTTTTCTCGTATCTTCAAGAAAAAGACCGGAATAACACCGGGAAATTACAGGCAGCAGAACGAAGAAAGGAACAAAAAACAGGCATAAAAAAAGCCCCTGCTTTTCAGCAAGGGCTTACAATTCAATCCAAATAATGGCGGAGCGGACGGGACTCGAACCCGCGACCCCCGGCGTGACAGGCCGGTATTCTAACCAACTGAACTACCGCTCCACTTCAGATTGTCTGACACATGAAGTCTTACTTTAATCTGCTTCATCTGTCCGGTATATAAAGCCTGGCAGTGACCTACTCTCACATGGGGAAACCCCACACTACCATCGGCGCAATTGCGTTTCACTTCTGAGTTCGGCATGGATTCAGGTGGGTCCACAACGCTATGGCCGCCAGGCAAATTCTGTTTCTTATCTCCACTTTTTAAAAAAGTGAAAACAAAAATTCCGGAAAACTGACTTCGCTCTCACACATCCAATTGTCTTAATCTGAGTCCACAAAACCCCTTGGGTGTTGTATGGTTAAGCCTCACGGGCAATTAGTACAGGTTAGCTCAACGCCTCACAACGCTTACACACCCTGCCTATCAACGTCCTGGTCTCGGACAACCCTTCAGAGCACTTAAAGTGCCAGGGAGAACTCATCTCAGGGCTCGCTTCCCGCTTAGATGCTTTCAGCGGTTATCGATTCCGAACTTAGCTACCGGGCAATGCGTCTGGCGACACAACCCGAACACCAGAGGTTCGTCCACTCCGGTCCTCTCGTACTAGGAGCAGCCCCCTTCAATTCTCCAACGCCCACGGCAGATAGGGACCGAACTGTCTCACGACGTTCTAAACCCAGCTCGCGTACCACTTTAAATGGCGAACAGCCATACCCTTGGGACCGACTTCAGCCCCAGGATGTGATGAGCCGACATCGAGGTGCCAAACACCGCCGTCGATATGAACTCTTGGGCGGTATCAGCCTGTTATCCCCGGAGTACCTTTTATCCGTTGAGCGATGGCCCTTCCATTCAGAACCACCGGATCACTATGACCTGCTTTCGCACCTGCTCGAGCCGTCACTCTCGCAGTTAAGCGGGCTTATGCCATTGCACTAACCTCACGATGTCCAACCGTGATTAGCCCACCTTCGTGCTCCTCCGTTACTCTTTGGGAGGAGACCGCCCCAGTCAAACTACCCACCAGACACTGTCCTTGTCCCGGATAACGGGACTAAGTTAGAACATCAAACATACAAGGGTGGTATTTCAAGGATGGCTCCATGCATACTGGCGTACACACTTCAAAGCCTCCCACCTATCCTACACATGTAGGCTCAATGTTCAGTGCCAAGCTGTAGTAAAGGTTCACGGGGTCTTTCCGTCTAGCCGCGGGTACACTGCATCTTCACAGCGATTTCAATTTCACTGAGTCTCGGGTGGAGACAGCGTGGCCATCATTACGCCATTCGTGCAGGTCGGAACTTACCCGACAAGGAATTTCGCTACCTTAGGACCGTTATAGTTACGGCCGCCGTTTACCGGGGCTTCGATCAAGAGCTTCGCCTAAGCTAACCCCATCAATTAACCTTCCGGCACCGGGCAGGCGTCACACCGTATACGTCATCTTACGATTTTGCACAGTGCTGTGTTTTTAATAAACAGTTGCAGCCACCTGGTATCTGCGACTCTCATCAGCTCCAAGAGCAAGTCTCTTCACCGTCAAGAGCGTACCTTCTCCCGAAGTTACGGTACCATTTTGCCTAGTTCCTTCACCCGAGTTCTCTCAAGCGCCTTGGTATTCTCTACCCGACCACCTGTGTCGGTTTGGGGTACGATTCCTTACAATCTGAAGCTTAGAGGCTTTTCCCGGAAGCATGGCATCAATGACTTCACTACCTTAGTAGCCCGACATCGTGTCTCAGCCTTATCGTGGAACCGGATTTGCCTAATCCCACAGCCTACGCACTTGAACCAGGACAACCGTCGCCTGGCCCACCTAGCCTTCTCCGTCCCCCCATCGCAATTGTAAGAAGTACGGGAATATTAACCCGTTTCCCATCGACTACGCTTTTCAGCCTCGCCTTAGGGGTCGACTTACCCTGCCCCGATTAACGTTGGACAGGAACCCTTGGTCTTCCGGCGTGGGGGTTTTTCACCCCCATTATCGTTACTCATGTCAGCATTCGCACTTCTGATACGTCCAGCATGCCTTACAGCACACCTTCAGCCGCTTACAGAACGCTCCCCTACCCAATACGATAAATCGTATTGCCGCAGCTTCGGTTTATTGCTTAGCCCCGTTACATCTTCCGCGCAGGCCGACTCGACTAGTGAGCTATTACGCTTTCTTTAAATGATGGCTGCTTCTAAGCCAACATCCTAGCTGTCTGAGCCTTCCCACATCGTTTCCCACTTAGCAATAATTTGGGACCTTAGCTGGCGGTCTGGGTTGTTTCCCTCTCCACGACGGACGTTAGCACCCGCCGTGTGTCTCCCGGATAGTACTTACTGGTATTCGGAGTTTGCAAAGGGTTGGTAAGTCGGGATGACCCCCTAGCCTTAACAGTGCTCTACCCCCAGTAGTATTCGTCCGAGGCGCTACCTAAATAGCTTTCGGGGAGAACCAGCTATCTCCGGGTTTGATTGGCCTTTCACCCCTAGCCACAAGTCATCCGCTAATTTTTCAACATTAGTCGGTTCGGTCCTCCAGTTGATGTTACTCAACCTTCAACCTGCCCATGGCTAGATCACCCGGTTTCGGGTCTATATCCAGAGACTGAACGCCCAGTTAAGACTCGCTTTCGCTACGGCTTCCCTATCCGGTTAACCTTGCCACTGAATATAAGTCGCTGACCCATTATACAAAAGGTACGCAGTCACCCCATAAAAGAGGCTCCTACTGCTTGTACGTATACGGTTTCAGGTTCTGTTTCACTCCCCTCACAGGGGTTCTTTTCGCCTTTCCCTCACGGTACTGGTTCACTATCGGTCAGTCAGGAGTATTTAGCCTTGGAGGATGGTCCCCCCATGTTCAGACAGGATATCACGTGTCCCGTCCTACTCGTTTTCACCTTATATGCATCTTCGGTTACGGGGCTGTCACCCTGTATCGCGGCACTTTCCAGAGCCTTCACCTGACACATATAAAACTTAAGGGCTAATCCGGGGTCGCTCGCCGCTACTGCCGGAATCTCTGTTGATTTCTTTTCCTCGGGGTACTTAGATGTTTCAGTTCCCCCGGTTCGCCTCTTTACCCTATGGATTCAGGTAAAGATACCTGCTGCTGCAGGTGGGTTTCCCCATTCGGAAATCCCGGACTCATGTGGGTCTTACTCCCTCATCCGGGCTTATCGCAAGTTAGTACGTCCTTCATCGCCTCTGACTGCCAAGGCATCCACCGTATACGCTTAGTCACTTAACCATACAACCCCAAAGGGTCTTACAGTCAAACAACCAAGGTGTCTGCAATTATTTAAACATGATGCAGACTTTGATTTTGCCGGACTCAAATTTTTCTTCTGCTTAAAGCAGAAGCCAAGAACACTTGAATGTGTTTGGTGTATTCATATATGAATACTTTGAGAACTTTTACAAACAATTCTTATTTGAATTAAACAAGAACTGCTTTGTCAGCTTTCCAAATTGTTAAAGAGCTAAAGTGTATAAATACACTTCTTAATAACTTTCAGCGTCACAACTTCTGACCACATCTGTCAACGCAGCCTGGAAACTGTATCCAAAAGTAATTAAGAAGTGGTGGGCGATACCGGGTTCGAACCAGTGACCCCCTGCTTGTAAGGCAGGTGCTCTCCCAACTGAGCTAATCGCCCGTTTTCGATATGGTGGAGCTATGCGGGATCGAACCGCAGACCTCCTGCGTGCAAGGCAGGCGCTCTCCCAGCTGAGCTATAGCCCCATATCAAAAATGGTGGGTCGTACAGGATTCGAACCTGTGACAAATTGGTTAAAAGCCAACTGCTCTACCAGCTGAGCTAACGACCCGTCTTTCTTTCAAAGAAAGTGGTATCCCGTAGGGGAGTCGAACCCCTGTTACCGCCGTGAAAGGGCGGTGTCCTAGGCCTCTAGACGAACGGGACACTTTACATATCTCTTTATAAAACCAAATCAATCTGTGTGAGCACTCATCAACGTATCTTTATCGTTAAGGAGGTGATCCAGCGCCAGGTTCCCCTAGCGCTACCTTGTTACGACTTCACCCCAGTCATGAACCACAAAGTGGCAAGCGTCCTCCCGAAGGTTAAACTACCTGCTTCTTTTGCAGCCCACTCCCATGGTGTGACGGGCGGTGTGTACAAGGCCCGGGAACGTATTCACCGTAGCATTCTGATCTACGATTACTAGCGATTCCGACTTCATGGAGTCGAGTTGCAGACTCCAATCCGGACTACGACGGACTTTTTGGGATTCGCACACTTTCGCAAGTTAGCTGCCCTCTGTATCCGCCATTGTAGCACGTGTGTAGCCCTACTCGTAAGGGCCATGATGACTTGACGTCGTCCCCACCTTCCTCCGGTTTATCACCGGCAGTCTCCCTGAAGTTCCCACCCGAAGTGCTGGCAATCAAGGATAAGGGTTGCGCTCGTTGCGGGACTTAACCCAACATTTCACAACACGAGCTGACGACAGCCATGCAGCACCTGTCTCAGAGCTCCCGAAGGCACTAATCCATCTCTGGAAAATTCTCTGGATGTCAAGAGTAGGTAAGGTTCTTCGCGTTGCATCGAATTAAACCACATGCTCCACCGCTTGTGCGGGCCCCCGTCAATTCATTTGAGTTTTAATCTTGCGACCGTACTCCCCAGGCGGTCTACTTAACGCGTTAGCTCCGAAAGCCACGGCTCAAGGCCACAACCTCCAAGTAGACATCGTTTACGGCGTGGACTACCAGGGTATCTAATCCTGTTTGCTCCCCACGCTTTCGCATCTGAGTGTCAGTATCTGTCCAGGGGGCCGCCTTCGCCACCGGTATTCCTTCAGATCTCTACGCATTTCACCGCTACACCTGAAATTCTACCCCCCTCTACAGTACTCTAGATGACCAGTTTCAAATGCTGTTCCGGGGTTAAGCCCCGGGCTTTCACATCTGACTTAATCATCCACCTGCATGCGCTTTACGCCCAGTAATTCCGATTAACGCTCGCACCCTCCGTATTACCGCGGCTGCTGGCACGGAGTTAGCCGGTGCTTCTTCTGCAGCTAACGTCAAATGATGCACGTATTAAATACACCACCTTCCTCACTGCTGAAAGTACTTTACAACCCGAAGGCCTTCTTCATACACGCGGCATGGCTGCATCAGGCTTGCGCCCATTGTGCAATATTCCCCACTGCTGCCTCCCGTAGGAGTCTGGACCGTGTCTCAGTTCCAGTGTGGCTGATCATCCTCTCAGACCAGCTAGGGATCGTCGCCTTGGTGAGCCCTTACCTCACCAACAAGCTAATCCCACCTGGGCATATCCCGACGCGAGAGGCCCGAAGGTCCCCCTCTTTGGTCCGTAGACGTTATGCGGTATTAGCCATCGTTTCCAATGGTTATCCCCCACATCAGGGCAATTTCCCAGGCATTACTCACCCGTCCGCCGCTCGACGCCAAGAAAGCAAGCTTTCTTTCGTTTCCGCCCGACTTGCATGTGTTAAGCCTGCCGCCAGCGTTCAATCTGAGCCATGATCAAACTCTTCAATTAAAGTTTTTTCTGAAGCCGGAGCTTCTGCTCAATGAATACTGTGATATTACATCGTAATATCGAATTGACTGTGCCAATATCTCATCAGAGATATCGATTTGGTCACTCATTCACTGATAAATCTTTTTATAAGATATCTGTTAACGAGTACCCACACAGATTGATTGGTTTATATTGTTAAAGAGCTGTTCTTCTCAGCATTGCTTCGAAGAGGCGGTCATTCTAGCGGGATAATTTTCAGTGTCAAACACTTTTTTAAATTTTCCTTTTAAGCCCTGACCGGACTCACATCGTTCAGGCTGTTGTTGCCGCCATCCCGTGTCAGTGGGGCGCATTATAGGGGAGTAATTATATCTGGCAAGTACTTTTTTCTACTTTTTTTTAATTTCCGCTCAAGTGGGTAATTTTCAGGCAAAACAGTCTTTTTTTGCTGCATATATCAACAATTTCCAATATTTAATCAAGAAGAGCTTCAATAATATAAAGGTGTTTATTACAAATATTGATTAAGATAACCTTCTTCAACGAATAACTTCGGAATAACTCTATCGTATCTATCATCAGTACAGGAAAAGCAGGTATGGCAAATTTACGTAGTTATAGAGGTATCTGCCCCAAAATAGCGCAGTATGTTTATATAGATAGTTCTTCAGTCCTTGTCGGAGACATTCAGATTGGTGAACACTCCAGTATATGGCCTCTTGTTGCTGCTCGTGGGGATGTGAATTTTATTACAATCGGTGAACGAACTAACATTCAGGATGGGAGCGTGTTACACGTTACTCACAAGAATCAGGATAATCCTCAAGGCCAACCACTCATCATAGGTAACGATGTCACAATAGGGCATAAAGTAATGCTTCATGGTTGTACGATTCATGATCGCGTTTTAGTGGGGATGGGATCAATTGTGCTCGATGGTTCTGTTATTGAGAGTGATGTCATGATTGGTGCCGGTAGCCTCGTCCCGCCGGGGAAGATACTTGAAAGTGGATACCTCTATATAGGAAGCCCAGTCAGGCAGGCACGTCCTCTGTCTCCGGAAGAACGTGCGTTTTTACTAAAATCAGCGGAAAACTATGTTCAAAACAAAAATGACTTTCTGTATGAAGTAAAAAACATTGACTAAAAAATCACGATACGCCCTTGTTCGTCATATCGATCGTCCTCTATTGCGTTTTCTGCCAGTTCTTCGATATCAAAACGATATTGTGTAAACACATCAAGGGCATTGTGACTATCAACTATTGTCTGGGCAGATATCTTTTCTAATGCAGGCAAAGAAATGAAACATTCTATCAATAATCCACTCAACTGAGCAGAGAAGCAAACCTGTTGAGTCTCATCACACCAATACTGTACATCAGAAAAAATTACAGACTGATTCATGCAGCACCTTCGAGATTTCGTCTCAACTCATTCAAAACTTGTCGGGTACCCGGACGGATTCCCCGCCACAGCATAAAACTCTCGGCAGCCTGACCAACTAACATCCCCAATCCATCATAAGCATGAGCACACCCACTTTCTATAGCCCACTGATTAAAGACGGTTCTGCCGTTTCCATACATCATGTCATAAGCGACGCTATTCTTGCCAAAGATACAGTCAGAAATCTCTGGAAGCTGGCCGCTCAAACTTGCTGATGTAGAGTTAATTACAATATCAAACCCTGATTTGATCTCACACATTGGCTGAGCTGAGACATTCCCAAGAGGACCAAAGATTTCATACAGACTCTCAGCTTTCTCTACTGTACGATTCGTAATGACAATAGATTCTGGCTTCTGGTTTAACAAAGGCTGAATCACTCCTCGGGCTGCGCCGCCGGCACCAATCAATAAAATATTTGAACCTGCTAACGGAACCTGATGCTGTAGCAAGTCAAACACCAATCCTTCACCATCGGTGTTATCTCCGAGAACGCCGCCATCATCCAGTTTTTTCAGAGTATTGACCGCTCCGGCAAGCCGCGCTCTTTCAGAAAGCATATCTGCAAATTGACAAGCTTCCTCTTTAAACGGAACTGTGACATTACATCCTTTACCACCCTGAGAAAAAAAAGTATCAACCGATCTCTGAAAGCCATCAACAGGAGCTAACTCGGCAGTGTAAGTCATATCCTGATTCGTCTGACGAGCAAAAAGAGTATGTATAAATGGTGATTTACTGTGTTGGATCGGGTGACCAAACACAGCATATCGATCTGTCATATGAGCCATATTTTTGCCTTAATAAGCGAATAAAAAGCTAAACGAATAAAAATACAACACTGAACCTACCACCAGATATCAAACCTGTCACCATTCTCTTGGCAACAAATACTGATGCAGTTGTGCTTCAGCGCTCCCTGGTTCTGGCTGATAATTATATTCCCAGCGGGCTAATGGAGGCATCGACATTAAAATAGATTCAGTTCTCCCTCCAGACTGCAACCCAAATAATGTACCCCGGTCTAAAACCAGATTGAATTCAACATAACGCCCGCGACGATAAAGTTGAAACTGGCGCTCACGTTCTCCGTAGCAAAGATGTTTTCTTTTATCAACAACAGGAAGATAAGCCTTTGAATACCCTTCTCCAACTGCCCGTATATAAGCAAAACATGTTTCAAAATCCCATTGGTTCAGATCATCGAAAAAAATTCCGCCGATACCTCGGCTTTCTTGCCTGTGCGGCAGATAAAAATATTCATCACACCATAATTTGTGCTGTGTATAAACATCTTCTCCAAAAGGCTCACAGATAGATTTCGCTACTGCATGCCATTCCTGACAGTCTTCATCAAAGGGATAAAAAGGTGTGAGATCAAATCCCCCACCAAACCACCAGATGGGTTCTTCTCCCTCTTTTTCTGCAATAAAAAAGCGCACATTCATATGTGATGTTGGTACATAGGGATTTCGGGGGTGAACCACCAGAGAGACACCCATTGCTTCAAACTTTCGGCCTTTTAGCTCCGGTCGGTGTGCTGTCGCTGAAGCAGGCATTTCATCGCCGGTAACATGGGAAAAGTTAACGCCAGCCTGTTCAAAGACAAGGCCTTCTTTCATGATACGGCTACGTCCACCACCACCTAAACGCTCACCAGTAGTTCGCTCCCACAGATCCTGTTCAAAAACAGCGCCACCATCTGCATTCTCTAGCTGATGACATATCTGATCCTGTAATTTCAGAAGAAAATTTTTCACGGACTGCTTATTTGTCAGCATCATCAGACTATCCTTTTCTCAAAACTTCTAAAGTGCGGGCATCTCTGATCTCACTTGGTTTGTCCCGGCCACCCGTTTCACCGGTCAAAATAGCGTTTAATTCACGACCAAGTTGTTCAACCACATCTTTAGTCGTCATGCATGGAGGATGCCCTGTTAAATTTGCACTGGTCGATGTAACTGGTTTTCCAAATGCAAGACAAAGTTTACGTACAAGCGGGTGATCAGTCACCCGGACAGCAATCGTATCAAACTGACCACTCAACCATGGTGAACTCTTAACTCCGGCTGGCATAATCCATGTTACAGGACCGGGCCAGGATAATTTTACACGTGTTAACTGTTCATCCGTTAACTGCCGGACATCGATATATGGTAATAATTGTTCAAAATCAGCAGCAATAAGAATCAGCCCTTTCTCAACAGGACGCTGCTTCAGTCCAAGCAGCTTCTTTATTGCTTCAGGGGAATCAGGATCACACCCGACACCAAAAACGCCTTCGGTAGGATAAGCAATTACACCATTTTCATTTAAGGCAGTAACAACTTGCTCAAAGTTATTCACCATGATTTTATCGTCCGTATCAAACATACTTCTAAAGATTAGCTAGTGTACAAACGATTAATCAGGAAACCTAAATCTATTTATCTAAAATAGAGTAGTGGGTGTATATCTCCCATCACGCAAACGTTTTCCTTATTCAATATTTCACCGTATAATGCGCGAAAATTTCTTTTTCATTATCATCACAGTCACAGGAATCAGAGATGAAAGTCGGAATAATCATGGGATCAAAGTCAGATTGGCCAACAATGAAACTAGCTGCTGACATGCTGGATCAATTTGGCGTTGAATATGAAACGAAAGTCGTTTCTGCTCACCGGACACCTCACTTACTGGCAGAGTATGCCAGTGATGCAAAAGATCGGGGAATTCAAGTGATTATCGCAGGCGCAGGCGGTGCTGCACATTTACCCGGAATGACAGCGGCATTTACCAGCATTCCGGTCCTTGGTGTACCTGTCCAGTCCCGTGCTTTAAAAGGAATGGATTCTTTGCTGTCAATCGTTCAAATGCCAAAAGGTATTGCCGTCGGAACGCTGGCAATTGGTGAAGCAGGTGCCGCAAACGCCGGCATCTTAGCAGCTCAGATTATTGGTATCCATTATCCGGCAGTAATGGAAAAAGTAGAGCAATTCCGCCAGTCTCAAACAGATATGGTGTTATCTAACCCAAATCCTGAAGAGGAATAAAACCGATGCATCACGTTCTTGTCTTAGGTGCAGGTCAGCTCGCACAAATGATGTCTCTTGCCGGAGCTCCTCTCAATATTAAGATCAGTGCATTTGATGTTGTCACTAATCAAATAGTTCATCCATTGACCCAGGAAATACTGGGAACGGGGCTCGATACAGCAATTGCACAAGCGGATGTTATCACCGCTGAATTTGAGCATATTCCTCACGATATTCTTTATCACTGTGAAAAAAGCGGCAAGTTACGCCCAGGCGCTCAAGCCATCAAAACCGGTGGTGATCGTCGTTTGGAAAAAAAAATATTAGATGAGTCTGGCGTAGAAAGTGCCAAATACTACGTTATCGAAACCAAAGATGACTTTGAAAAGGCAATACAGCACGTCGGCATCCCGATGGTATTGAAGACAGCATTAGGTGGTTACGATGGTAAGGGGCAGTGGCGTTTACATACAAAAGCCGATGCTGATGCTATCTGGCAAGAAATTCAAACCAGCCTTGAGTCAACTCAAAATCAAGCTGTTGTTGCTGAAGCTTTTATTCCTTTTGACCGCGAAGTCTCACTGGTAGGTGCCAGAGATCAATCGGGTAAAACAGCGATTTACTCGTTATCCGAAAACATCCATACAAATGGTGTTCTCAGCCTGTCGACATCACTTCATGATCCCGAACTGCAAAATCAGGCGCATACGATGTTTAAAGCAGTCGCTGATGCGCTGAATTATACCGGTGTACTGGCTCTGGAATTTTTTGATGTCAGTGGAAATTTACTTGTAAATGAAATTGCGCCACGGGTACACAATTCTGGCCACTGGACGCAAGAAGGCGCCGAAACATGTCAGTTTGAAAACCACTTACGCGCAGTTTGCGGCTTACCTCTGGGCTGCACTAAATTGCTTCGGCCAACAAGTATGATAAATATTCTGGGCGAAAACACCTTGCCTGAAGCCATCCTTGACACAGATGGATGTCATGTTCACTGGTACGGGAAAGAAAAACGTCCTGGCAGAAAAATGGGACATATCAATGTTTGCGCGGAAAATGATGAAAAGCGCTTAAAGACCTTATGTTCTCTTGCCCAAATACTGGATAAGAAATCTTTTCCTGCGCTTCACAAGTTAATCGAAATATAAGAGTCTGGTTATAACGGTCATGACATTAAAAAGCGTCATGGCCTTCTTCATGACCACACTTCTTACTGGCACATACTTTTTTGACACCTGCTGCCGTCTTCTTTTCTACCAGCAATCGAAAACCGCACAGACTGCAAACCCCATCAAGAGGCTGTGAGTTAACAGCAAATTTACACTTTGGATAACCATCACATGCCCAAAAAGTCTTACCAAATCTGGATTTTCTTTCCACCAGAACACCTTCACGACATTCAGGACATGAGATTGATTGATCTGCTTTCTGTTCATGAGATTCAAATGGTTCAGTATGCTCACACTCCGGGTAATGACTGCATCCAATGAACATCCCAAAGCGTCCCTGACGCAATACCAGTTCATGTCCGCATTCTGAACAATTTACCCCAAGTGATTTGACGATGTGTCCGTCATTCTGATGAAGCGGTTGAATAAAATCACAATTCGGATAGGACGAGCAACCAAGAAAAGAACCATGCTTACCATGACGAAGCTGCAGAGGTGACTGACATTGGGGACATAAGCCTTTTTCTGCTAATGCATGAGCATGGGCAGAAAAAAGCTGTTGATTAATTTTATTTCGACTCATTGCTGACTTGCTACTTAATGTAAAATGCCTTGCTCGTTTGTATAGAGCCACTCTTCCATTAATGTATAAGCATTTTCATTTCCGGGCACATTAAACAACACCATTAAGATAATCCACTTCAAGTCATCCAGCTCAAATGCCGAGGTTTCAAGCCCCATAACACGATCAATAACCATCTCTCTGGTTTCGGGTGTCAGTACTTTTATTTGCTCCAGAAATAATAAAAAGCCCCTACATTCAGCATCAAGCCGAACGGACTCTTTCTCTGTAAAAATCCGCATTGCTGTTGTCGCACTAACAGACAATGGGGAATGAACATCACTTTGTTGAAGTGATGCTAACTCTTCTAACCAATGAAGGGCTTTAAAGATCTCTTTTTGATGAAAACCTGCGCGTAGCAACTCATCTTCTAACTCATCTTGATCTACTTGTAACTCAGCATCGCTATGGATGTAAGTTTCAAACAGATACATAAGAATATCCATCATCATAGCTAGCCCCTCCCCTTACGAATATAACCACCAGCAACAGCAACAACATGTCCGGAAAGTTCTAAATCCAAAAGTTGTCTCATAACTTCATGAACAGGTATATTGGTCCGGGTTGCAAGAATATCAACTGGTGTAGCTTCTACTCCTACGTTAGCTAACAGTTCAGCAAATGGCAATTCTTTGTCTACATTAAATGGGGGAAAAAGCTCACTTTGTTGATTTTTTTTCTGATCTATCGTCCATGAAGAGAGAGTTCCCACTTCTTCCATCACTTGTCTGGGGTTAAGAACCAAACTTGCACCACTGCGTATCAGTTGATTACTTCCCCGGTAACCAGCCTGGTGAATACTCCCGGGAATAACAAAAACATCTCTGTTTTGCTCTGCTGCATATTTTGCTGTAATCAGAGACCCACTCTTCTCAGCAGCTTCAATCACCACAACGCCCACAGACATTCCACTAATAATCCTGTTTCTGCGGGGAAAGTTTTTTGGTTTTGGCGGTGCAGCAGGACAAAATTCAGAAACTAAAGCACCACCACTTTCAATCATCCGCTGCGCCAGCTGCCGGTGGCGGGAGGGGTAAATATGATCGAGTCCGGTTCCCAACACTGCGACAGTTTGACCGCCTCCTTTTAAAGCACCATCGTGTGCATGCCCATCAATACCAATCGCCAGACCACTGGTCACAACCAACCCATGACTGACAAATTCATTCGCAAAATGCCAGGCATCCTGTCGCCCCGGATGACTTGCAGCACGACTTCCAACAATCGCGATTTGCGGAAGAGAAAGAACTTCGGTGTTTCCCAGCACAAAGAGTAAAGGTGGTGCTCCGACCGTCTCTTTTAATAAGGCGGGATAATCCGGGGCATAATATGGAAGAATAAAACGATTTTCTGATCTATTTCGCCATTTCAGACAAGCCTCAGCCGCTTTATTTGCTCCGGAAGTTAAGTATTGGACCTGTTCAGGTTTCAGTCCGAGATGCAGCCATTCTCCGGGAGTGTAACGACTCAGAGAAGATAAAGAATCGTGAAGCAGTATTTTTTGTAACCCCTTGATCCCCAAACGAGGTATGGTTGATAGCTTTATCCAAAATAAAAGTTCATTTTCTGCTTCAGAATCAGAATGTAAGCTCATTAAGAGTTCCTGTAGGAATGAAGATACATCATGCTCAGAACACTTCCGGTATCCCATTAAAAAAACATTGGTACAAAAAGAAGATGACAAACTCCCCGGCTAAATGGTTTATATCTTCTTTAAATTGTTATCACATGCTGTCAATTGGCGCTTAAAATGTCTAGAATTGGAACATTCAACTTTATTTTCTTTCGACACATTTCAACGATTTGAGTGTATATGTCTGTATTACAAGTATTAACGTTTCCTGATGAGCGCTTACGTAAAGTCGCTAAACCGGTTGAAGAAGTCACACCGGAAATACAAAAAATTGTCGATGACATGCTTGAGACCATGTATTCCGAAGAGGGTATCGGTCTTGCTGCAACTCAGGTTGATATTCACCTGCGTATCGTTGTGATTGACGTTTCAGAAACCAGAGACCAGCCCCGGGTTCTGATTAACCCTGAAATTACCGAAAAACGCGGAGAAGATGGCATTGAAGAAGGCTGTTTATCTGTACCTGGCTCCAGGGCACTTGTTCCAAGAGCTGCGGAAGTTTCTGTCAAAGCATTAGACAGAGACGGAAAGGAATACACCTTTGAAGCAGATGATCTTCTGGCAATTTGCGTTCAGCATGAACTGGATCATCTGTCAGGAAAATTATTCGTTGATTATCTATCGCCACTGAAACGTAAGCGAATCAAAGATAAGCTGGAAAAAATCAAGCGAACCAACGACAGAAATAAAAAACATGCATAAGTGAGGTTACCTTGACTCAATCTCTTCGTATAGTCTTTGCAGGTACTCCGGATTTTGCCGCCCGTCATCTGGCGGCATTATTGTCTTCGGAGCATGAAATTATTGGTGTATACACACAACCAGATCGCCCCGCAGGTCGCGGCAAGAAATTAACAGCCAGCCCGGTAAAAGAGATGGCTGTTGCTCATCAAATACCGGTATATCAGCCTGAAAACTTTAAGTCAGATGATGACAAACAAGTACTGAAAGATTTAAAGGCAGATATCATGGTGGTGGTTGCTTACGGGCTTTTATTACCAAGAGCTGTTTTAGATACTCCACAATATGGATGTATTAATGTGCATGGCTCTATTCTCCCCCGGTGGCGCGGAGCAGCGCCAATTCAACGTTCCATCTGGGCCGGAGATCAGGAAACAGGTGTCACCATTATGCAAATGGACACTGGCCTGGACACCGGAGATATGCTGGACATCGTCACAACCCCCATTGATCCTGCTGATACAAGTGCTTCTATGTATGAAAAACTTGCTGAATCGGGCCCAAAGGCTTTGCTGGCAACATTAGATAAAATCGCATCACAGCAGACAAAGCCCGTCAAACAAGATGACGCACTTGCCTGCTACGCAAAAAAACTAAGTAAAGATGAAGCAAAAATAGACTGGTCGCAGGATGCTGCTCATATAGAAAGATGTATCCGGGCTTTTAATCCGTGGCCAATGAGCTTTTTCCGTATTGCAGATCAAAACATAAAAGTTTGGGAAGCTCAGGTTTCTCCGGCAGAGGAAGACGTCCCCACAGGCACAGTGATCAGGTCCGATAAAACCGGCATTTATATTGCGACCGGTCAGGGAACCCTTGTTCTGAAACAACTCCAGATTCCGGGTAAAAAAGCAATGGCCATACAGGATATTCTGAACGCCAGAGCGGACTGGTTCGAGGTCGGCACTCAGCTATCTTAGTTGGAACACATCTAAATTCTTCAGAAAATTAATTACCCAGGTCAAATCATGAATGTTCGTTCAGCAGCTGCTTCCGTAATTTATCAGGTCGTCGATAAAGGTGTTTCTTTGTCGACTGTGTTACCAGAGTTTCAACAGAGAATAAAGACACGGGATCATGCATTATTGCAGGAAATATGCTTTGGTGTTCTGCGCCATTTGCCACAATTGGAAGGTATTGTCAGGCAGTTAATGGACAAACCACTGAAAGGTAAACAACGGGTTTTCCATCATCTGTTATTAGTCGGAATTTATCAGATAAAAATGATGCGGATTCCTGATCATGCCGCTGTGGGAGAAACTGTCAATGCTACGCTTGATTTAAAAGGGCCAAAGCTGCGCGGACTGATAAATGCTGTCCTGAGAAATTACCAACGCCGGCAAGAAGAACTCGAGAGCAGGCTATCTGAAAGTGAATCCGTACAGTATTGTCATCCGGGATGGTTCATTCGGGTCATCAAAGAAAGCTATCCGGAACACTGGCAGGATATTTTTGCAGCCAATAACAACAAAGCACCGATGTGGTTAAGAGTTAACCGTTCTGTCCACTCCAGAGATGAATATATCCAACTGTTGAAAGACTCAAATATTGATGTACATCTACATTCCGAAGCGGAAGACGCCATAAAATTGGCCGCTCCTTGTGATGTCTCATCTTTGCCGGGCTTTTCACAAGGTTGGGTTTCTGTACAGGATGCAGCAGCACAGTTATCTGTTCGCTATCTTAATCCCAAAGCAAAAGAATTGATTCTTGATTGTTGTGCGGCTCCCGGAGGCAAAACAGCTCATATTCTGGAGCATGTGCCAGATGCCCGTGTTGTCTCTGTAGATAATGATGAATCACGCTTAAAACGCGTCTATGAAAACCTGAACAGATTAAATATTCAGGCGGAAGTCATTTGCGGTGATGCACGTTATCCACAAAAGTGGTGGCAAGGTGAAACCTTTGATCGGATTTTACTGGATGCACCATGTTCAGCAACCGGTGTCATTCGCAGGCATCCGGATATAAAGTGGCTGCGGCGCCTTGAAGATATTGATGCACTGGCAACAATCCAGAGTGACATTCTGGATGCAATGTGGGCTCAGTTGAAGCCAGGTGGTACCATGGTCTATGCAACCTGCTCAATTATGCCTCAGGAAAACAGCGAGCAGATAAAAGCATTTATATCTCGAACAACAGATGTACAACTGGTAGATTCAGAGGCAGAGAATCCTGGGCGACAAATTTTACCTGGTGAAGAAGATATGGACGGTTTTTACTACGCTGTGTTAAGAAAGCATGGTAAAAAGTAAAAAAACCACACTATTGTAAGTGGCAAACAAGAGAATTATGTTATGAAAATCATCATTCTTGGTGCCGGCCAGGTCGGTGGAACTTTGGCTGAGAACTTAGTTGGTGAGAACAACGACATCACAATCGTAGATAAAAGTAGCGAACGGTTAAGAGAGCTACAGGATAAATATGATCTACGCGTTGTTACAGGTCATGCCAGTCATCCTGATGTACTTCAGGAAGCCGGTGCACAAGATGCAGACATGCTTGTTGCCGTCACTAATACCGATGAAACAAACATGCTTGCCTGTCAGGTTGCCTTCACTATATTCAATACGCCCAACCGCATTGCCCGGATTCGCTCCCCGGAATATCTGGCAGAGAAAGAAACCTTATTTCATTCCGGAGCCGTCCCTGTCGATTATCTGATTGCACCCGAAGAACTGGTCACAGGTTATATAGAAAGACTTGTTCAGTATCCTGGCGCTCTGCAAGTGGTCAACTTTGCAAAAGACAAGGTCAGTCTCGTTGCGGTAAAAGCATATTATGGCGGACCGCTTGTTGGTAATGCACTTTCAGCCCTGCGTGAGCACATGCCCCATATAGAAGCACGAGTTGCCGCAATTTTCCGTCAGGGACATCCCATACGACCTCAGGGTACGACAATTATTGAGGCCGATGATGAAGTTTTTTTTGTCGCAGCCAGCAATCACATTCGTTCAGTGATGAGCGAACTCCAGCGATTAGAAAAACCATACCGCCGGGTCATGATCGTTGGGGGGGGAAACATCGGTTCCAGCCTCGCAAAACGTCTTGAGCATAGTTATAGTGTTAAGCTTATCGAGCGAAATCATCAAAGAGCTGAGCTGCTGTCTGAGGAACTGGAAAATACGATTGTTTTTTGCGGTGATGCAGCGGATCAGGAGCTGCTGACAGAAGAAAATATCGATCAGGTTGATGTCTTTATTGCTTTAACGAATGAAGATGAGACGAATATTATGTCGGCCATGTTAGCAAAGCGTCTCGGTGCTAAAAAAGCCATGGTTCTGATTCAGAGAAGCGCTTACGCCGATTTGGTCCAGGGAAGCGTCATTGACGTGGCTATTTCACCTCAGCAAGCCACAATATCAGCATTACTCACACATGTCCGCCGTGCAGACATTGTCAATGTGTCTTCTCTTCGCCGCGGCGCTGCTGAGGCGATTGAAGCGATTGCACACGGAGATGAAGTCACATCGAAAGTCGTAGGACGATCTGTTGGCGATATAAAACTTCCTCCAGGTACAACTATCGGAGCAATAGTCCGGGGTGAAGAAGTTTTAATTGCTCATGACCGGACTATTATTGAGCAAGATGATCATGTTGTTATGTTCCTTGTTAATAAAAGATATGTAGCGGATGTTGAGGCTCTGTTTCAGCCCAGCCCCTTATTCCTGTAGTCATTAATTTAGTGATATGTCGTCATGTTGAACTATAAATCCATTCTGTTTGTATTGGGGTTGGTTCTCTCTAAACTAGCTTTATTTATGTATGTCCCGACTTTGGTTGCCTTTTTTAGCGGGACGGGCGGTTTTCTGGATTTTGGCCAGGCAGTCATTATCACTCATATCGTTGCTTTCATTTGTCTGACTCTCGGCAGAACTGCAAATTTTAAATTAAACGTAAGGGATATGTTTCTGATCACGACACTGGTTTGGAGTGTCGCCAGTGCTTTTGCTGCATTACCTTTTGTTTTCATAAACCATATCAGTTTCACTGATGCTTATTTTGAAACCATGTCAGGTATTACAACGACCGGCTCAACGGTATTAAGTGGTCTGGATAATATGGCACCAAGCATTTTACTGTGGCGATCAATCCTGCAATGGCTTGGAGGGGTTGGATTTATTGTGATGGCAGTTGCGGTACTGCCAATGCTGAACGTCGGGGGAATGAAGCTATTCCAGACAGAATCATCAGACTGGTCGGATAAAAGCAGTCCCCGGGCCAAAACTGTCGCAAAAAATATTGTAGCCGTTTATCTGGTCCTCACTTTACTCTGCTGCCTCGGGTACGTATTAACAGGGATGACGCTTTTTGAAGCGATCAATCATTCTTTTACAACTTTATCAACCGGTGGTTATTCTACATCTGATGGGTCAATGAATCATTTCTCTAAAGGGGCCCACTGGGTTGCTACAGTGTTTATGTTCCTGGGTGGATTACCTTTTTTACTATTTGTCATCGCCGTAAAGAAAAAAAGAGCCGTTGAATTGTATAAAGATGCTCAGGTAAGAGGTTTTTTCTATTTATTTATTGTAACCAGTACTGTCGTCGCTCTTTGGTTGAATTTACATAATGGGTACCCGGTTCTGGATGCGTTTCGGGTTGCCATGTTCAATATTGTATCCGTACTTACAACAACAGGTTATGGCCTGGATGACTTTACGGCCTGGGGAGCCCTGCCCAGTACACTATTCATTTTCCTGATGGTTGTTGGCGCCTGTTCTGGATCAACCGCTGGCGGCATCAAAATTTTTCGGTTTCAAATTGCTATTACATTACTGCACAAACAGATGATGAAATTGATTCATCCTTCAGGAGTATTTGTTCAGAGATACAATGCACGTCCTGTTAACGATGACATTATCCGTTCAGTTGTGGCATTTGCGATTACTTTCTTTATGACGATTATCCTGATTGCAGGAATATTAAGTGGGATGGGTCTTGATCCAACCACAAGCATTTCAGGCGCGATCACCGCAGTTTCAAATGTCGGTCCGGGCATGGGAACCATTATTGGTCCAACCGGGAATTTTTCATCACTGCCGGATTTAGCCAAATGGCTCCTCAGTTTTGGCATGTTAATGGGAAGGCTGGAAATCTTAACTATTTTGGTTTTATTTTTTCCGGCATTCTGGAAAAGCTAGACGCTCCAAAACAACGACTCTTCCTCTAAAATCGATGATAATTTGTGCAGAACATCATCGATTTCTATCAGAGTTAATGCTATCCTAACGTTGTGATAAGCACATAAGTTCTTGGGTAACTATTTGGATGGGCACCAGCCCAAAACGAGTTTCCTTATTCATCATGTTTTTGGATAACATAAGCTCAATAGTTACTTCAGGCCGTTGAATAACAAGGGAAATGTAAAACCATCAGGTAACAATAATGCCCGCAGCACCAGCCAGGTACTCTCACGATCACGGTAGCGCTTCGCGCCGTCGCAGTAGTTTTGCGAAAGCGAAAGTCACTCAAAAAAATACGCCGATAATGACCCCCGCAGAAAAACAAATTTTAAATGCTCCGGAATCAACCGGAAAAGATGTCACTCAAGCAGCATGACCACAGTTTGAAACCAAATGAGCGCAGTACAGTACTGCGCTTTAATCACTATTGTTTATTGGTATTTACACCGCAATTTGTTACTTTGTATGCGTAGCACATCACCAGAACCTGTGAAGGTTTGGTAATCAAATGAACCATAATGATAAATGGATGAAAGTATGAAATGTCACCGCATTGAGGAACTGCTCGAACTACTCGAACCAGAATGGCAAAAAGATTCTGAACTGAATCTGATGCAATTTATACTCAAGCTGGCTGAAGAAGCTGGTTACCATGAAGCGATAGAATCCCTCACAGATGATGTACTCATCTACCACCTGAAAATGCGCAACAGTAGTAAAGATGAAATGATTCCCGGTCTGAAAAAAGATCAGGAAGATGATTTCAAAACTGCAATACTCAAAGCAAGAGGTATTATTCGCTAAGAATAATATCTAACTCCTGATGCCTATCTGCAATCATCAACAGCCGGGATAGTGCCTTATATAAATTAAACAGATTAACTTTATGTCAAACGCCACTTTCCATTTTAATGCTCTTACCCCTGATTTAATTTGGTACGCTTTAGAAAATATTGGTATTCGGGCAGAATCAGGCTTTCTTCCTTTGAATAGCTACGAAAACCGGGTTTACCAATTCACAGACGAAAAAAATAGTCGCTATGTCGTAAAATTTTATCGTCCAAATCGCTGGACGAGCGAACAAATACTGGAAGAACACCAATTTACTCAGGAGTTGGCTGATGCAGAAATTCCTGCTGTTTCTCCTGTCAGTATCGATGGACGAACCCTACATCAGTACAAGGGATATTGGTTCACCTTATTTCCGAGTATTGGTGGACGACAATTTGAGGTAGATAATGCAGAACAACTTGAGTGGGTTGGCCGTTTTTTAGGAAGGATACATCAGGTTGCAAAAACCAAACAATTTAAATACCGTCCTGAGATATCTCTGGATGAGTATCTTTATCAACCAGTAAAATATCTTGAAAACACTCAGTTTATTCCGCTACACATTCAGAAAGCCTTTTTTTCTGATCTACATTTGCTGATTAACTCAATTGAAAAATACTGGCCAGAAAACATCTCGTCGATTCGTCTTCACGGGGATTGTCACCCAGGAAATATATTATGGAGAGAAGGCCCGGTATTTGTGGATCTGGATGATGCCCGTAATGGTCCTGCGGTTCAGGATATCTGGATGCTTTTGAACGGAGAAAGACACGAAAGACTCGTTCAACTGGATATTATTCTTGAAGGCTATCAAGAGTTTTGTGATTTTAACCAATCAGAGATGAAACTAATTGAGCCTCTGCGTGGTCTACGAATGGTACACTACATGGCATGGCTGGCAAAAAGATGGGAGGATCCTGCATTTCCTCTGGCATTCCCATGGTTTAACGATCCGAAGTATTGGGAATCACAGGTGCTTGCATTTAAAGAGCAAATTGCAGCATTAGAAGAGCCACCACTATCTCTGATACCATGAATTAATAATAACGCTCAACAAATGGAGTTTATAATGAAGAAGCTGCTTGCTATATTCGCAACCCTAATCATCAGTTTGTCCGTTCAGGCAGATCCCTATAAAGAAGGGGTGAACTACGAAGTTCTTGATTTACCTCATTCATCAAACCCGACGGTGACAGAGTACTTTTCATTTTATTGCCCACACTGTTTCGAGTTTGAACCTGTCATTCAAAAATTAAAATCACATTTACCGGAAGGCACTGAGTTTCAAAAGAATCATGTTTCTTTCATGGGTGGAAATATGGGTGCATCAATGAGCAAAGCTTATGCGACAATGATGTCTCTGGGTGTTGAAGACAAAATGATACCCGTCATGTTTAATCGCATTCATATTGAAAGAAATGCTCCCAAAAATGATGCAGCCCTGAAACAGATTTTTGTCGATCAAGGTGTAGATGCAAAGAAATTTGATGCCACCTTTAATAGCTTTGCTGTTGACTCTATGGCTCGTCGCTTTGATAAAGGTTTCGCGGAAAGCAAGCTGACAGGAGTTCCATCCGTGATTGTGAACAACAAATATCTTGTAATTACACGAGGTATTAAAAACAATGAAGATTACTTCAAATTAGTTGATTTTCTTTTGAAGAAATAACGCAGCGAAAAAGTATAGAGAGATAACACTGGATATATCTCTCTTTCAATTTCTCCAATACACTGCCGGATAAGAAAAAACCAGGGCGTGTTTATCTTTCATCGCCGTTCTTGTATGAAAGATCACGCCCTATTCATCAACTCTCCGATAAATTTTTTTCAGCCGCTGATCTTTTTGTGCCCAGACATTTGACAGCCATTTCTGAAACTGACGCTTATATGGCTTATCATTAAAGTAATCCCCACGCACCTGTTCATCTACTGGCAGAATATCTATATGAACAATAATTCGTTTCATCTTCCCCATAAGCATATCTTTAAAAGGCGTTTCAAGATTATCAGGATAAGCCAAAGTTACATCAATAATATTTTCGAAGAGCGCTCCCATAGCAGCCAGTGTATAGGCAATTCCACCAGATTTCGGCGACAACAAAAACTCATACTCAGGTTGATTTGTTTTTTTATCAGGAGTAAAACGCGTTCCTTCAACATAGTTAACAACTGTTGTAGGGATATGTTTAAATTTCGTACATGATCTGCGGGTTGTTTCCAGATCCTGCCCTCTTTTTTCCGGATGGCGAATCAGATACCCTCTGGAATAACGACGCATAAACGGCATATCCAAAGCCCAGCAGCTCATTCCGATGAAAGGAATATAGAGAAGCTGATATTTAAGAAAAAACTTTGGCATGGGTATTTTGTCTTTAAACACACTACATAAGACGACAATATCAGCCCAGCTGATATGATTACTAATCATCAAATACCAACCATCCTTATGTAATGTTTCTCCGCCCTGAATATCCCATTCAACATGATTTGACAAAGAAAGTATTTTTAAATTTAAAGTAGCCCATAGCCACATCATCAGGTTTGCCAGTTTTGTTGCATAAAGCTTCAATTCTTTTGACGGTAGTACCAGTTTAACCACCGCGGTCAAACAAATCATAACTGAGCAAAAAGCAGTATTCAGCAGAACTAAAAAGAGATTGATTAATAAAAGTGGATAAGCCAGCATATATTATCGCTTGTCGCTATAAAAATAGGACAATTATACAAATTCAAAGACTGAATAAAAATCTTTGATATAAAAAAAGATGCATTCTCACCTCATGAGACTAACGACTCATACATTCAAAATAACCTGATTTTTTAATATCGGCCCGGCTAAACACTCATTGCTGTTAATTGTTTTAACAGACGATCCATGGCTCTGTATCCAAGCGCTTCAGCCAGATGTTGACGGGATATTTTTTCGTCACCGGCTAAGTCGGCAATGGTTCTGGCAACTTTAATAATCCGGTGATATGCACGAACAGATAATCCTAAATGATGTAAAGCATTTTCAAGAAACTCTGCATCTTCATGTTCAAGCACACAAAATTTTTCTATTTCCTGATTCGACAATAATGCATTCGCTTTATTACTTCGTGCCATCATAATCTTTCGAGCCTGTATCACACGACTACGAACAGTCAAAGTCGACTCTCCCCGTCCCCCGCCATTTGACAACATACCTTTAGGTAAAGCAGGAATTTCAACTGATAAATCAAAGCGGTCAAGCAAAGGTCCGGAAATTCGACTCAAATAACGTAGTATATGCTGAGGATTAACATGCACACTTTCTGGCTCATAACACCCCGAGAGACTTGGATTTAATGCCCCAACCAACTGGAATCTTGCCGGAAAGCGGGTTTTCCCCTGTGCCCGTGAAATAATTATCTCTCCAGATTCCAAAGGTTCACGCAATGAATCAAGCACTTTACGTTCAAATTCGGGCATCTCATCCAGAAATAAAAGCCCATTATGTGCCAGAGAAATTTCCCCGGGGCGCGGCACAGACCCGCCTCCGACAAGAGCTGCCATTGAGCTTGAATGATGTGGTGCTCTGAATGGACGTTTCTTCCAGTTATACTGATGTATTTCTTGCTGAGTAAGTGATGCAACCGCAGCGGTTTCCAAAGCTTCTTCATTGGTCATATCAGGTATCAAATCACACAACCTTGATGCAAGCATCGTCTTTCCGGTTCCCGGAGGTCCAAGAAACAATAAATTATGGTGTCCAGCTGCAGCAATCTCCAAAGCTCGTTTTCCCTGCTGCTGACCAATAATATCCTGTAAATCCCGGTGTGAACTCTCTTCAGATAAACGGTGAGGTGACTGATTTAATGAAAGGGCCGTTTCACCACAAAGCGCCTGACAAACTTCCAACAAGCTTCGGGCAGATAAATGACGATGTTTTCCAACCAGTGCAGCCTGATCACCATTCTCATCAGGAATGATCAGACAACGTTCATCTTTACCTGCAGCTAATGCTGCGGGTAATACACCTTTCACGGACCGGAGTACACCAGATAATGCCAGCTCCCCCAGAAATTCATAGTGCTCTATATCTTCAGAGATAATTTGCTCTGATGCAGCAAGAATTCCCAAAGCAATAGGTAAATCAAATCTGCCGCCTTCTTTTGGTAGATCTGCCGGAGCCAGGTTGACCGTGATACGTTTTGGCGGAAATTCAAAACGAGAATGAATAATGGCACTACGAACACGATCTCTGGATTCTTTGACAGTCGTTTCAGGTAAACCTACCAGTGTAAATCCAGGCATGCCATTACTGATATGAACCTCCACAGTCACTAAAGGAGCTTCAACACCAACACTTGCACGACTATAAATCACAGCTAATCCCATTACATAAACCTTCTTCAGTTTTGAAAAATTAATCCAAAAGTTGATTTCCCCCAAGTACAACAAGTCCATAAAATAGAGGCAGAATCACTACATATTGATATGAAATTAAGACCATTTCTCTCAATTGATAATATATATAACGGATCTCGATCATGTAGAAAGATGAAAAAAGAATGATTTTTTACTTGTCATGTAACGGAATTGTATGTTAACACTATGGATGTAGAGATTTTCGTCAGATATTAAACTTAGTATGAAACTGTTAAACGTTCACATTGCTTCACTTATTAGCCTGATTCTAGTCGTGGTCATTATTGGGACCGCGCGGGGGCTGGTGGACGTTAGATAAGCAAAAGAATCACAACACCCCCGCACTGAAAAGTCCGGGGGTTTTTTTTCAACTTAAGAAAATAAAAACGAATAATACGGGAAGGATGGAGTCACACATGAAGTGCCCCATAAACACAACATATATCGACAAGAATGAGAATAAATCAGGAGGTCAAGAATGACCGGTGCACAACTCGTTGTTGCAGCCATACAGCAGCAAGGTATCAAAACTATTTTTGGATACCCTGGTGGCGCAATAATGCCTATTTATGATGCTTTATACGATGGTGGAATAGAACATATACTATGCCGGCATGAACAAGGCGCAGCAATGGCGGCTATTGGTATGGCAAGAGCAACTCAGGAGGTTGCCGTGTGTATGGCAACATCAGGTCCCGGCGCAACGAACCTTGTCACCGGACTTGCTGACGCTTTTCTTGATTCAATCCCCCTTGTCGCAATTACCGGACAAGTTGCAAGTTCATTAATCGGTACCGATGCATTTCAGGAAATGGATGTCATTGGGATGTCGCTGGCTTGTACAAAACACAGCTATCTGGTCACAGATATCAATGAGTTGGCTTCGACATTAGAAGAAGCATTTGAAGTTGCGCAATCAGGACGTCCGGGGCCTGTGTTAGTCGATATTGCTAAAGACGTACAATTAGCCCAGGTTCCAGACATTACTCAGGAAATGAAAGCTCCGAAAGCTGTTCAATCTGTCAGTCAGGAACAGATGTCTCTCGCCCACTCACTACTCTGTGAATGTCGGCGTCCTGTACTTTATGTTGGTGGTGGTGTTCAGCTGGCTCATGCAACCCAAACCGTTCGCGACTTTTTATCTCAAAACCCAATGCCTTCAGTGAGTACCCTGAAAGGACTAGGGTCAATAGAGAGACATGATCCTCATTATCTGGGGATGCTGGGCATGCACGGAACCAAAGCTGCCAATTTGATCGTACAGGAATGTGACTTACTCATTGCAGTCGGAGCCCGGTTTGACGACAGAGTAACAGGCAAGCTGGAAACTTTTGCGCCTCACGCAAAAGTTATTCATATAGATATCGATGCAGCAGAGTTTAACAAGCTGCGCCAGACGAATGCTGCACTCAAAGGTGATATCAACACAATCTTGCCGCAGTTTGAAATAAGTCACGATATCACAACATGGCTCGAATATAGCGAGACACTCCGAAGTGAATTCAAGTGGCGTTACGATCATCCCGGTGAACTGATTTACGCACCACTTTTACTCAAACAACTTTCAGATATGATGCCTGATACTGCAATGGTTTCAACAGACGTTGGACAACATCAAATGTGGGCAGCTCAACATATCCAGCCCCGGGAACCGCAAAATTTCATTTCATCAGCAGGATTGGGCACAATGGGATTTGGTCTCCCGGCCGCAATGGGAGCAGCCGTTTCAAGACCTGATGATCAATCGATTCTCATTTCTGGTGATGGATCGTTTATGATGAATGTACAGGAGCTGGGAACACTAAAGCGACGCCAAATTCCGGTCAAAATAGTTTTATTGAATAACCAACGCCTGGGAATGGTTCGCCAATGGCAATCTTTATTCTTTGACGGTCGCCACAGTGAAACCATTCTTGATGATAACCCTGACTTTGTGATGCTGGCACAGGCATTTGGTATTCCGGGTAAAACAATCACCACAAAAGAAGAAGTTGAACCCGCATTAAAAGAAATGCTTGAAAGTCAAACCGCTTATTTACTTCATGTCATTATTGATGAAGAAGAAAATGTTTGGCCACTGGTGCCACCAGGTGCCTCTAATAGCGACATGTTAGAAAACACATAAAGGAGCACTGAAAATGGAAAGATATTTAATCGATATTAAAGCGGATGATAAACCTGTTCTTCTCGAACGTGTGTTGAGGGTTGTCCGCCACCGGGGCTTCATTATTAAGCAAGTTGCTGCAACACAAAACCATGAAAGTCATATCGCAAGTGTAGAGATCATAGTTGATAGTGAGCGTCCTATTTCGACTCTTATCAACCAAATTGAAAAATTATGGGATATTCGTACCGTCGAAGTAACAAAAATAAGCATTAATACCTTACCAAACAATAATTTACAGCAAATGGTTTGTGCTTAAAAATAGTGATTCATTCTAAGTTTGAATAAAATGGTTCAGAATATTTAATTTAAATGGCAATACCAGGGATAAAAAAGACAGGTCAATACCATTTATCCGGGAAAAAAGTATATGAGGGAAAAAATGCCAAAATATCGTTCAGCAACAACAACTCATGGCCGAAACATGGCTGGAGCCAGAGCTCTGTGGCGGGCAACCGGAGTGAAAGAAGAAGACTTCGGTAAACCAATTATTGCCGTGGTAAACTCATTTACTCAATTCGTTCCCGGCCATGTGCATTTGAAAGATCTGGGACAATTAGTTGCAAAAGAGATTGAACAAGCTGGCGGCATTGCTAAAGAATTTAACACGATAGCGGTTGATGACGGCATTGCTATGGGACATGGAGGCATGCTTTATTCACTGCCTTCCAGAGAATTAATCGCAGATTCTGTTGAATACATGGTCAATGCACATTGCGCCGATGCTATGGTTTGTATCTCAAATTGTGATAAAATCACACCAGGAATGCTGATGGCATCAATGAGACTTAATATTCCTGTTATTTTTGTCTCTGGCGGTCCTATGGAAGCAGGTAAAACCAAGCTTTCAGATCAACTCATAAAGCTAGATCTGGTTGATGCCATGATCCAAGGTGCCGACCCCAAAATATCAGATGAACAAAGCCAGCAAGTTGAACGTTCTGCATGTCCGACATGTGGTTCTTGCTCCGGTATGTTTACTGCCAATTCAATGAACTGTCTGACAGAGGCTTTAGGTTTATCACAACCAGGAAATGGTTCATTGCTGGCCACTCACGCAGACAGGAAATCACTTTTCGTCAATGCCGGAAAAAGAATCGTCGAACTGACAAAACGTTATTATGAACAAGATGATGAGACAGCACTTCCAAGAAATATCGCAACAAAGTCAGCATTTGAAAATGCCATGGCTTTAGATATTGCGATGGGAGGCTCAACCAACACGGTGCTTCACCTGCTGGCTGCAGCCCAGGAAGGTGATGTCGATTTCAAAATGGAAGATATCGACCGCATGTCCCGTAAAGTGCCTCACCTATGCAAAGTCGCACCATCAACGCAAAAATATCATATGGAAGATGTCCACCGGGCCGGTGGCGTAATGGGTATTTTAGGCGAATTAAATCGTGCTGGCTTACTTCACAGTGATACAAAAACTGTTTTGGGTCTGACGATGGCTGAACAGTTAACCAATTACGACATTGTAGATACTGCATCTGATGATGTAAAAAGCTTCTACAAAGCAGGTCCTGCGGGAATACGGACAACAGAAGCATTTTCACAGGAGTGTCGTTGGGACACTCTCGACGATGACAGAGAGTCTGGGTGTATCAGAACGAAAGAACATGCGTACAGTCAGGATGGAGGACTCGCTGTTCTGAAAGGAAATATTGCATTAGATGGATGTATCGTTAAAACAGCAGGGGTTGATGAGGGTAATTTAAAATTCAAAGGACCAGCCATTGTTTTCGAGAGTCAGGAAGATGCTGTTGCGGGAATTCTGGATGGCCAGGTTAAATCCGGACATGTCGTTGTGATCCGGTATGAAGGACCCAAAGGTGGCCCGGGTATGCAGGAAATGCTTTACCCGACTTCGTATTTGAAATCCATGGGATTAGGAAAAGAGTGTGCACTTCTCACTGACGGACGCTTCTCCGGAGGTACTTCTGGTTTGTCAATTGGACACGCATCTCCTGAAGCGGCTAATGGCGGAGCAATTGGATTAGTTAAAAACGGAGATATCATTACGATTAATATTCCGGAAAGAACGATCGATCTGGAAGTTTCTGAAGAAGAGTTAACAAACCGTCGAACTCACCAAAACCAAGCTGGATGGAAACCTGTTAGCCGTGATCGTAATGTATCTTTTGCTTTGAAAGCTTATGCAAGTATGGCGACCAGTGCAGATAAAGGAGCAGTTAGAGATAGATCTAAACTGGATGATTAAGATGACCGAATTAAAAACTGGCGCAGATTATCTGCGTCAAATATTACGGGCTCCTGTTTACGATGTAGCGGTTGTTACACCACTTCAGGAAATGGAAAGGCTTTCAGCCCGCCTGAATAATAGTGTTCAGATAAAAAGAGAAGATCGACAGCCGGTACACTCATTCAAACTGCGTGGCGCATATAACATGGTGTCCAAACTGACTGAGAAACAAAAGCAGGCAGGTGTTATTGCAGCCTCAGCAGGAAACCATGCTCAAGGTATGGCTCTGTCTGGAACAAAACTGGGAATTAAAACGATTATTGTGATGCCGCAAACAACTCCGGATATAAAAGTTGATGCAGTTAAAGGGTTTGGCGGAGAAGTTGTGCTTCACGGTAATAATTTTGATGAAGCAAAGGCTGAAGCCGAGCGCCTGGCTGAAGAATACGGATACACTTTTGTTCCTCCTTTTGATCATCCCCTTGTTATTGCAGGTCAGGGAACCATCGGTATCGAGATGCTTCAGCAAAATGGACACCTTGACTACATATTCGTACCCGTAGGAGGGGGGGGACTTGCCGCAGGAATAGCGGTTCTTGTCAAACAACTTCTTCCTGAAATAAAAGTAATTGCTGTAGAACCTGAAGATTCATCCTGCCTGAAAGCAGCATTAGATGCAGGAGAACCAGTTGTACTGGAACAAGTCAGCTTATTTGCTGATGGTGTTGCTGTAAAACGTATAGGTGATGAAACTTTCAGGCTATGTCAGGAATATATTGATGGACATATCTCCGTATCGAGTGATGAAATTTGTGCAGCGGTAAAAGATATTTTTGAAGATACCCGGGCTATAGCAGAACCAGCAGGAGCACTTTCCTTAGCCGGACTAAAAAAATATGCTGAACAAATGGAGTTAAAAGATAAACAGCTTGGTGCCGTATTATCCGGAGCAAATACCAATTTCCACGGATTACGTTATGTATCTGAAAGGTGCGAGCTTGGGGAAAAAAGAGAAGGTTTACTTGCTGTCACGATTCCTGAACAAAAAGGAGCATTTTTCGAATTCTGTCAGATTATCGGTGGCCGGGCGGTGACAGAGTTTAACTATCGGTATAGCTCAGATCAGTTAGCAAATATATTTGTAGGTATCCGGCTTGTCAGTGGGCAAGAAGAACTAAATCAAATTGTTCATGATCTTCGACAAGGAGGATACCCTGTCATTGATCTATCTGATGACGAAATGGCAAAGCTACACATACGCTATATGATTGGAGGGAAACCCTCTAAAGCACTTCAGGAGCGGTTATACTCTTTTGAATTTCCGGAATATCCAGGCGCTCTTTTAAACTTTCTCAGCACTCTGGGAACTCATTGGAATATCAGTCTGTTTAATTATAGAAACCATGGAGCAGATTATGGACGGGTATTATGTGGATTTGAACTGAGTGAGTCGGATTTAAACAGGTTCTCAGCACATTTAGTAGAACTGGGGTACCAATATAAAGATGAAACAGATAATCCGGCTTATAGTTTTTTTCTGTCTTAAAAAATATCATCTGATATAGCAAGACTACATTTTATGCAGAAACCCCTCATGTAACGTGAGGGATTTTTTTGAACAAAATATTTTAACCCTCACCGAAAAACTGTTCGCTGGTACTTAGAGTTTTCCCGTTTATATAATTCTAGCTAATAATATGATCTAATTAAGGCTATTTAATCACTCCCCCTACGACAGATGAATAGCCTTAAAGATACAGACTTCAAAGTACTTGCCCGCAAACAAAAATCTGTTCAGATAAAGATGAGATTACTTGCTTTGGCTCACTTTCAGGAAGGTCACACTCCAGAACTCAAATCGCTCAGTTCCTTAAAGTCAGCCGCACTAGAGCGTGTTTATCTTTCATCGCCGTTCCTGCTGGAGGCTATTTTTTACTCTGGCAAGGCGGCAAATTTAGATAATAGCAATCTATATTTAACATTTGCCAACGCGGTCAGAGTAAAAAATGGCCCCAGCCCTTCGGGTAGTGCCTGAAAATGGCTCACTCAAGGCGCGAAAAGTGTAGTTTAGTGATTCTAAATGAGCTTTGAGCAACACAGAGTGAGCCATTTTCAGGCGACTACAGGTTAGGCTGTGAAAGATAAACACGCTCTAGTGTTAATAAATAGGTAAAGGTCTATCTCAGCGAAGGGCTCTGGAAGGCTTACAAGAAAAGTCTCACAGTAGCCGTCCTGCATGGCTAACCCCGGACCAACAAAGGCAACTGGCTCATACATTGAGGAAAACGCAGCGAAACCTACAGGCGGGCGATTGACGGCTGCAGAGATACATCACTATATTAAGGAAGAGTTCGGCAAGGATTATCACTCTGATCACATCTACACTTTATTGAAAAAAAAATGGGATTTTCGTGGATCACTTCCCGCTCCAGACACCCTAAACAGTCAGGCTCCGCTCAGAAAGATTTTAAAAAAATCAAAATAGAAACGATCCTTAAGATCCGCGGACATATCAGCCTGAAGCAGGTCGACATCTGGTTTCAGGACGAAGCCAGGTTTGGTCAACAAAACACAACAACGAGGTTATGGGCACAAAAAGGCTCTCGACCCAGAGCAATCAGGCAACAACAATTTGAATACACTCATATCTTCAGAGCCGTGTGCCCAGGCAGAGGAATTGGAGAAGCGATAGTTGTTCCATACATTGGCAAAGATGTCGTGCGACAACATCTCCAGCAATTCTCTTTGATCAGTGAACCATCATTTAGCCAACATGACTTTCGAGAATTACGACGACATCGTCGATAAAGTTTGTCATGCGTGGAATAGCTTCCTTTCCTGCTCCAAACGAGTGGCCAGAACCTGTATGAGAGAGTGGATCGAGCTGACCAGTTAAATAGCTAGAATGGTATTATACATCAGAAATGAAAAAAGCCGTTGAACACAACGGCTTTATCTTATGTGGCGGAGAGATAGGGATTTGAACCCTAGATACGCTATTAACGTATGCCGGTTTTCAAGACCGGTGCTTTCAACCACTCAGCCATCTCTCCACAAATTGTAGATCAACAGTAAATCTACTATTGATAAAATATAAAGCCTGGCAGTGACCTACTCTCACATGGGGAAACCCCACACTACCATCGGCGCAATTGCGTTTCACTTCTGAGTTCGGCATGGATTCAGGTGGGTCCACAACGCTATGGCCGCCAGGCAAATTCTGTTTCTTATCTCCACTTTTTAAAAAAGTGAAAACAAAAATTCTGGAAAACTGACTGACTCTCTACACATCCAATTGTCTTTAATCTTGAGTCCACAAAACCCCTTGGGTGTTGTATGGTTAAGCCTCACGGGCAATTAGTACAGGTTAGCTCAACGCCTCACAACGCTTACACACCCTGCCTATCAACGTCCTGGTCTCGGACAACCCTTCAGAGCACTTAAAGTGCCAGGGAGAACTCATCTCAGGGCTCGCTTCCCGCTTAGATGCTTTCAGCGGTTATCGATTCCGAACTTAGCTACCGGGCAATGCGTCTGGCGACACAACCCGAACACCAGAGGTTCGTCCACTCCGGTCCTCTCGTACTAGGAGCAGCCCCCTTCAATTCTCCAACGCCCACGGCAGATAGGGACCGAACTGTCTCACGACGTTCTAAACCCAGCTCGCGTACCACTTTAAATGGCGAACAGCCATACCCTTGGGACCGACTTCAGCCCCAGGATGTGATGAGCCGACATCGAGGTGCCAAACACCGCCGTCGATATGAACTCTTGGGCGGTATCAGCCTGTTATCCCCGGAGTACCTTTTATCCGTTGAGCGATGGCCCTTCCATTCAGAACCACCGGATCACTATGACCTGCTTTCGCACCTGCTCGAGCCGTCACTCTCGCAGTTAAGCGGGCTTATGCCATTGCACTAACCTCACGATGTCCAACCGTGATTAGCCCACCTTCGTGCTCCTCCGTTACTCTTTGGGAGGAGACCGCCCCAGTCAAACTACCCACCAGACACTGTCCTTGTCCCGGATAACGGGACTAAGTTAGAACATCAAACATACAAGGGTGGTATTTCAAGGATGGCTCCATGCATACTGGCGTACACACTTCAAAGCCTCCCACCTATCCTACACATGTAGGCTCAATGTTCAGTGCCAAGCTGTAGTAAAGGTTCACGGGGTCTTTCCGTCTAGCCGCGGGTACACTGCATCTTCACAGCGATTTCAATTTCACTGAGTCTCGGGTGGAGACAGCGTGGCCATCATTACGCCATTCGTGCAGGTCGGAACTTACCCGACAAGGAATTTCGCTACCTTAGGACCGTTATAGTTACGGCCGCCGTTTACCGGGGCTTCGATCAAGAGCTTCGCCTAAGCTAACCCCATCAATTAACCTTCCGGCACCGGGCAGGCGTCACACCGTATACGTCATCTTACGATTTTGCACAGTGCTGTGTTTTTAATAAACAGTTGCAGCCACCTGGTATCTGCGACTCTCATCAGCTCCAAGAGCAAGTCTCTTCACCGTCAAGAGCGTACCTTCTCCCGAAGTTACGGTACCATTTTGCCTAGTTCCTTCACCCGAGTTCTCTCAAGCGCCTTGGTATTCTCTACCCGACCACCTGTGTCGGTTTGGGGTACGATTCCTTACAATCTGAAGCTTAGAGGCTTTTCCCGGAAGCATGGCATCAATGACTTCACTACCTTAGTAGCCCGACATCGTGTCTCAGCCTTATCGTGGAACCGGATTTGCCTAATCCCACAGCCTACGCACTTGAACCAGGACAACCGTCGCCTGGCCCACCTAGCCTTCTCCGTCCCCCCATCGCAATTGTAAGAAGTACGGGAATATTAACCCGTTTCCCATCGACTACGCTTTTCAGCCTCGCCTTAGGGGTCGACTTACCCTGCCCCGATTAACGTTGGACAGGAACCCTTGGTCTTCCGGCGTGGGGGTTTTTCACCCCCATTATCGTTACTCATGTCAGCATTCGCACTTCTGATACGTCCAGCATGCCTTACAGCACACCTTCAGCCGCTTACAGAACGCTCCCCTACCCAATACGATAAATCGTATTGCCGCAGCTTCGGTTTATTGCTTAGCCCCGTTACATCTTCCGCGCAGGCCGACTCGACTAGTGAGCTATTACGCTTTCTTTAAATGATGGCTGCTTCTAAGCCAACATCCTAGCTGTCTGAGCCTTCCCACATCGTTTCCCACTTAGCAATAATTTGGGACCTTAGCTGGCGGTCTGGGTTGTTTCCCTCTCCACGACGGACGTTAGCACCCGCCGTGTGTCTCCCGGATAGTACTTACTGGTATTCGGAGTTTGCAAAGGGTTGGTAAGTCGGGATGACCCCCTAGCCTTAACAGTGCTCTACCCCCAGTAGTATTCGTCCGAGGCGCTACCTAAATAGCTTTCGGGGAGAACCAGCTATCTCCGGGTTTGATTGGCCTTTCACCCCTAGCCACAAGTCATCCGCTAATTTTTCAACATTAGTCGGTTCGGTCCTCCAGTTGATGTTACTCAACCTTCAACCTGCCCATGGCTAGATCACCCGGTTTCGGGTCTATATCCAGAGACTGAACGCCCAGTTAAGACTCGCTTTCGCTACGGCTTCCCTATCCGGTTAACCTTGCCACTGAATATAAGTCGCTGACCCATTATACAAAAGGTACGCAGTCACCCCATAAAAGAGGCTCCTACTGCTTGTACGTATACGGTTTCAGGTTCTGTTTCACTCCCCTCACAGGGGTTCTTTTCGCCTTTCCCTCACGGTACTGGTTCACTATCGGTCAGTCAGGAGTATTTAGCCTTGGAGGATGGTCCCCCCATGTTCAGACAGGATATCACGTGTCCCGTCCTACTCGTTTTCACCTTATATGCATCTTCGGTTACGGGGCTGTCACCCTGTATCGCGGCACTTTCCAGAGCCTTCACCTGACACATATAAAACTTAAGGGCTAATCCGGGGTCGCTCGCCGCTACTGCCGGAATCTCTGTTGATTTCTTTTCCTCGGGGTACTTAGATGTTTCAGTTCCCCCGGTTCGCCTCTTTACCCTATGGATTCAGGTAAAGATACCTGCTGCTGCAGGTGGGTTTCCCCATTCGGAAATCCCGGACTCATGTGGGTCTTACTCCCTCATCCGGGCTTATCGCAAGTTAGTACGTCCTTCATCGCCTCTGACTGCCAAGGCATCCACCGTATACGCTTAGTCACTTAACCATACAACCCCAAAGGGTCTTACAGTCAAACAACCAAGGTGTCTGCAATTATTTAAACATGATGCAGACTTTGATTTTGCCGGACTCAAATTTTTTCTTCTGCTTAAAGCAGAAGCCAAGAACACTTGAATGTGTTTGGTGTATTCATATATGAATACTTTGAGAACTTTTACAAACAATTCTTATTTCAAATAAACAAGAACTGCTTTGTCAGCTTTCCAAATTGTTAAAGAGCTTGATTTGTTAATACAAACCATTTTAAAACACACTTCACCAAATATGCTTTAAAATGGTGGAGCTATGCGGGATCGAACCGCAGACCTCTTGCATGCCATGCAAGCGCTCTCCCAGCTGAGCTATAGCCCCTCTGTGTTTTAACAAACTTAAACCAAATCAATCTGTGTGAGCACTCATCAACGTATCTTTATCGTTAAGGAGGTGATCCAGCGCCAGGTTCCCCTAGCGCTACCTTGTTACGACTTCACCCCAGTCATGAACCACAAAGTGGCAAGCGTCCTCCCGAAGGTTAAACTACCTGCTTCTTTTGCAGCCCACTCCCATGGTGTGACGGGCGGTGTGTACAAGGCCCGGGAACGTATTCACCGTAGCATTCTGATCTACGATTACTAGCGATTCCGACTTCATGGAGTCGAGTTGCAGACTCCAATCCGGACTACGACGGACTTTTTGGGATTCGCACACTTTCGCAAGTTAGCTGCCCTCTGTATCCGCCATTGTAGCACGTGTGTAGCCCTACTCGTAAGGGCCATGATGACTTGACGTCGTCCCCACCTTCCTCCGGTTTATCACCGGCAGTCTCCCTGAAGTTCCCACCCGAAGTGCTGGCAATCAAGGATAAGGGTTGCGCTCGTTGCGGGACTTAACCCAACATTTCACAACACGAGCTGACGACAGCCATGCAGCACCTGTCTCAGAGCTCCCGAAGGCACTAATCCATCTCTGGAAAATTCTCTGGATGTCAAGAGTAGGTAAGGTTCTTCGCGTTGCATCGAATTAAACCACATGCTCCACCGCTTGTGCGGGCCCCCGTCAATTCATTTGAGTTTTAATCTTGCGACCGTACTCCCCAGGCGGTCTACTTAACGCGTTAGCTCCGAAAGCCACGGCTCAAGGCCACAACCTCCAAGTAGACATCGTTTACGGCGTGGACTACCAGGGTATCTAATCCTGTTTGCTCCCCACGCTTTCGCATCTGAGTGTCAGTATCTGTCCAGGGGGCCGCCTTCGCCACCGGTATTCCTTCAGATCTCTACGCATTTCACCGCTACACCTGAAATTCTACCCCCCTCTACAGTACTCTAGATGACCAGTTTCAAATGCTGTTCCGGGGTTAAGCCCCGGGCTTTCACATCTGACTTAATCATCCACCTGCATGCGCTTTACGCCCAGTAATTCCGATTAACGCTCGCACCCTCCGTATTACCGCGGCTGCTGGCACGGAGTTAGCCGGTGCTTCTTCTGCAGCTAACGTCAAATGATGCACGTATTAAATACACCACCTTCCTCACTGCTGAAAGTACTTTACAACCCGAAGGCCTTCTTCATACACGCGGCATGGCTGCATCAGGCTTGCGCCCATTGTGCAATATTCCCCACTGCTGCCTCCCGTAGGAGTCTGGACCGTGTCTCAGTTCCAGTGTGGCTGATCATCCTCTCAGACCAGCTAGGGATCGTCGCCTTGGTGAGCCCTTACCTCACCAACAAGCTAATCCCACCTGGGCATATCCCGACGCGAGAGGCCCGAAGGTCCCCCTCTTTGGTCCGTAGACGTTATGCGGTATTAGCCATCGTTTCCAATGGTTATCCCCCACATCAGGGCAATTTCCCAGGCATTACTCACCCGTCCGCCGCTCGACGCCAAGAAAGCAAGCTTTCTTTCGTTTCCGCCCGACTTGCATGTGTTAAGCCTGCCGCCAGCGTTCAATCTGAGCCATGATCAAACTCTTCAATTAAAGTTTTTTCTGAAGCCAAAGCTTCTGCTCAATGAATACTGTGATATTACATCGTAATATCGAATTGACTGTGCCAATACCTCATCAGAGATATCGATTTGGTCACTCATTCACTGATAAATCTTTTTATAAGATATCTGTTAACGAGTACCCACACAGATTGATTGGTTTATATTGTTAAAGAGCTGTTCTTCTCAGTATTGCTTCGAAGAGGCGGTCATTCTAGCGGGATAATTTTCAGTGTCAAACACTTTTTCAAATTTTCCTTTTAAGCCCTGACCGGACTCACATCGTTCAGGCTGTTGTTGCCGCCATCCCGTGTCAGTGGGGCGCATTATAGGGGAGTAATTATATCTGGCAAGTACTTTTTTCTACTTTTTTTTAAATACTTAAATAAACACATTCAAAAGGTCATTTTACACCCAATACAAACATTTTATTTACAAACAAGAAACGAGTTTGCAAAATCAGACACCTTTTGCCAGTTGGTATACTCAACTTCTTTTGAAGTATCTGTCTCACCACCAGTCATTGACATGATCAACTTAATCATCATTTTATCGATAAATCGATAGCGTGGATAACGTAATGCCCCAGCAAAAACACCGATCATCTCAGGTGACCATTTGGACTTCTTCAGAAATTTTTGAACATACACACTACCCTCGGGTGTATCTTTTAACAGTTCTTCTTTGCGGGCCGTTAAATTAACACATAGAAATGCAGCTTTTGAATGAACAAGCGCTTTCTGGTGAACATCTATGAATCTATACAGCGAGGAATGAAAATGTCCATATCGAATCGAAGCACCGATCAGTATTTTATCGTACTGCGACAAATCTGGCCGTGGATGATCATGTAAATCAACCAAATCACATTGATATCCAGTAAATCTTTGCATAATAAAACTAAGGATTTTCTTTGTTTGGCCTTCCCGGCTCGAGTACAAAAATATAGCTCTTTTCATCATGACCTCAGTTTTTCCAGAATGTTGGTGTAAATAAAATTAGCAGGGTAAAAATCTCTAATCGCCCAAAAAGCATAGAGACAATTAAAATCCATTTTGCACCATCATTAATATCAGCAAAATGAACAGCGACCTCTCCCAATCCAGGTCCTAAATTATTCAACGTTGCGACAACAGCAGAAAAGGCACTAAGTTCATCCATTCCGGTTGCAATCAAAGCCAGCATGCAGACAACAAAAACCAGCGTATATGTCGAAAAAAAACCCCATACGGCATCAATCACACGGGAAGATAATGGCGTACCTCCCAGTTTTATAGGATAAAGTGCCCGGGGATGAACCAAACGCTTCATTTCCCTAATTCCCTGCAAAGTCAATAACAAAACCCGAATCACTTTAAGTCCACCACCTGTGGAACCCGCACATCCACCAATAAAGGAAGAAAATAGCAGTAAAACAGGTAAGAATAGTGGCCAGTCTGAAAATCCTGTTGTAGTAAAACCTGCAGTTGTAGAGATAGAGACTGTCTGAAACAACGCCTGAAAAAAAGTGTCAAATGATGATTTATCAGATTGATGTATATACAAAATAAGAAAACAAACTGAAAAAAGAAGGCTCTGAATAAAAATAAATGCTCTGAATTCACGGTCTTTCCAATAATACTTAGGGTGAATACCTTCATAGGAGAATGCAGCATAATGTAGTGTAAAATTACACGAAGATATTAATAAAAATATCACTGTAATCATGTCGATAAGATAACTGTTAAAGTAGCCCATACTTTCATCATGAGTAGAAAATCCACCTATAGCTATCGTTGAAAAGCTGTGGCATATCGCATCAAATAATGACATCCCGGCCAGCCAAAATGACAATGCACATAAGATAGTGATACTCAGGTATATGTACCATAACGCCTTTGCTGTTTCAGCAATCCTGGGAGTAACTTTTGTATCTTTTACAGGACCGGGAATCTCAGCTCTGTATAACTGCATACCTCCGATACCTAAAACTGGCAGTATAGCGACGGCAAGAACAATAATTCCCATACCACCAAACCATTGAAGGAACTGGCGATAGAATAAAATAGCTTTGGGCAAATGATCCAATCCAACTATAACGGTTGCTCCAGTGGTCGTTAATGCGGAAAACGATTCAAAAAAAGAGTCTGTCAGGGATATTGATGGGGCATCAGAAATGAAAAATGGAATAGCACCAGCACTGCCGATAACAATCCAAAAAAGAACAACGATCAAAAAGCCATCACGGGATTTTAATTCATGCTTAGAGTGGCGGTTAGGAAACCAAACGACAACGCCGCATATAAGTAAAATGAAAAATGTGGTCAAAAACGCCACACCAGCACCATCACGATATATGAGAGCGACCAGAGCGGGAGCCAACATAGACACACTAAAAAAAGCTAACAATATCCCGACAATACGGGTAATTGAACGAAATTGCATACTTATATAATTTAAGGTAAACCTCAAATTTCCTGTAGATGATTCAATTGCTCAATAACTGCTCTGGCTCTCGATCTGTTGGTAATAGCTTGTTTGAAATCTTCTAAATGGAGAACTTCAATTTCAATAAGTAAAATAATACGATGTAAATACTGAGCATCCAGCTCCTTCGCCTGAAATCCTTCAATGACTGATCTGATAACAGAAAGTAATTCATAATCCAAAGTGACCTTCACTTCTGTAGTCACTTTTTTTTCAATAACCTGAATTTTTTTCAGTGCCTGCTGAACCCCACCGCCATATGCTTTGACCAAGCCACCTGTTCCTAGCTTAATCCCTCCGGAATAGCGGACAACTACGGCTGTAATCTCTCCAATACCTGAACCCGAAAGTTGAGATAATATTGGCTTTCCGGCAGTACCGGATGGTTCACCATCATCACTAAACCCCCATAACATTGAGTTGTCAGGTATCCCGGCAATAAACGCCCAGCAATAATGCCTTGCTCCTGGGTGTAACTCTCTAATCTGACCAATGAACTGTTTGGCCAAATCTATGCCTGGTGTATGATGAAGATAGGTCAAAAATCTGCTTTTCTTGATTTCTTCTTCATACAGAACAGAATCCAAAGGAATTAAGTAAGGTTGAATATGCATCATAACAAAAAATAATCTAATGTGTAGAAAGAGCTTATAGCAGGCAGTCTGATATGAGCATTCTGACCAATTCAACTCAAATAACAGAAAGTCCAGGTTGTTGTGCCAGCATATAAAAACACTGACACAAAATATAGATTATTTTTTTTCCGGTCTTTCCCAATGGCTAACTCTGCGCTCTTTCGCACGGGTGATGACCAACTCTCCTTCAGATACATTCCTTGTCAAAGTTGTACCCGCACCTATAGTTGCACCATCAGCAATCACTACTGGTGCAATGAGCTGACTATCTGAGCCGATAAATACATCATTTCCGATTGTTGTCTGAAATTTATTTGCACCGTCATAATTACAGGTAATCGTTCCAGCACCAATATTTACCCGATCCCCAATGACAGAATCTCCCAGATAAGTTAAATGATTGGCTTTGGAACCATTCCCCAAACGGGATTTTTTCATTTCAACAAAATTTCCTACATGAGCATCGTCTAACATTTCAGCGCCAGGTCTTAAACGCGTAAAAGGCCCAACAGTACATGACTCACCAACAGTCGCTCCCTCTATGACACTATAGGGGCGAATGAGAGAATTATCGTCTATTTCACAGTCTTTCAGAATACAGCCAGCGCCAATAACGACATGATTCCCAACCGAAACACTTCCTTCGATAATGACATTCACATCTATCTCAACATCGGTTCCACACTGTAGCTCACCTCTGAGATCAAATCGACTGGGGTCACGTAGCATCACACCTTGTTCAAGCAGGATATCAGCCTGATGTTTTTGATACATTCTTTCAAGTTTTGCAAGTTGAACTCTGTTATTCACACCTTCAACTTCAATACTATTCAGAGGATGAACTGCAACGATTTCTTTCCCCTCATGATGCGCCATTGCGATAATATCTGTCAGATAAAACTCGCCCTGTGCATTATCATTATTTAAAAGAGATAGCCAACGTTTCAGATCTTTCCCGGATGCAGCTAAAACCCCTGTATTAATTTCCCGGATTTCTTTTTGTAACTCCGAAGCATCCTTTTGCTCTACAATAGCAGTCACAACACCATTATCACGAACAATACGCCCGTATCCGGCAGGGTTGTCTAAAACAACCGTCAAGAGTGCAACGCCAGATTCAGGATATGCATCTAATAAACGTTCGATAGTCTCTTCAGAAATCAGTGGTACATCACCATACAGAACAACAATTTTTTCATTATTTTCAAAAAAATCCGCAGCCTGTTTAACAGCATGTCCGGTACCTAACTGCTCCGCTTGCAAAACCCAGTTCACAGACTCTTCAGATAAAGTCTGCTTCATTAAATCCCCACCATGACCATAAACCAAATGAACCTGATTTACCCCAAGCCCCTGACATGTATCAATCACATGCTTTACCATTGGTTTACCAGCAATCGTGTGGAGAACCTTCGGCTTTTGAGAGTACATGCGAGAGCCTTTCCCGGCTGCTAATATGACTGCACTAAATTTCATTCTAGTTACCTGTAGATAAGATGATCTAAAAACACCATAAAACTTATTCTATACAGTAATGGCAGAGGTGTTAAAGAAATCCTGATAATGAATAAGCATATAAATTTGAAAAAAAAGCGGCCTGTAGAGGCCGCTTCCAAATCTTAACATCGCCAATTTTAGCGACGCTGTTTTACCAGCTCGATAACCCGGAGCTGAGCAATCGCTTTCGCAAGCTCACTTTCCGCTTGAGCAAAATCCATATCGCCGTGCTGATTCTTGATTTTTTCCTCAGCTCTGCGCTTGGCTTCTTCTGCCTTTGCTGCGTCCAGATCTTCACCACGTATGGCAGTATCAGCAAGCACAGTCGATGTACTCGGCTGAACTTCCACCATACCACCAGAAACATAAATAATTTCTTCGTGGCCGTGTTGCTTCACAATACGCACCATACCGGGCTTAATCGCGGTCAGTAGCGGAGCATGACCATGGTAAATACCAAGTTCACCTTCACTACCTGTCACCTGAAATGTTTCTACCATACCAGAAAAAATTTTATTCTCAGCACTGACAACATCCAGATGAAAGGGAATTGACGCCATATAGCCTCCTAGTCAGCCCTAAAGCTTTTTCGCATTCTCAATCGCTTCGTCAATCGTACCGCAGTACATAAACGCTTGCTCAGGAATGTCGTCATATTCACCCGACAGCAGGCCTTTAAATCCTCTTAAAGTCTCTTTAAGAGTAACATAACAACCAGGCTGACCTGTAAATACTTCAGCTACGTGGTAAGGCTGAGTCAGAAAACGTTCGATCTTACGGGCACGTGCTACAACCAACTTATCATCTTCAGATAATTCATCCATACCAAGAATGGCGATGATATCTTTCAATTCTTTATAGCGTTGAAGTGTCGACTGAACACCACGTGCAACATCATAGTGATCCTGGCCAACGACAAGTGGATCAAGCTGACGAGATGTTGAATCCAGCGGATCAATCGCAGGATAAAGACCCATAGCAGCGATATTACGACTTAGTACAACCGTTGCATCCAAGTGAGCAAATGTTGTCGCCGGAGATGGATCCGTCAAGTCATCCGCAGGTACATATACCGCCTGAACAGAAGTAATCGAACCATGCTTAGTTGAAGTAATACGTTCTTGCAGAACACCCATTTCTTCAGCAAGTGTTGGCTGATAGCCTACTGCAGAAGGCATCCGTCCTAACAAAGCAGAAACTTCAGTCCCTGCAAGGGTATACCGATAGATATTATCGATAAATAACAGAACATCACGACCTTCATCACGGAATTTTTCGGCCATAGTCAGACCAGTCAAAGCAACACGCAGACGGTTACCCGGTGGCTCATTCATCTGGCCATAAACCATGGCTACTTTGGATTCTTCAGGCTTTTCAATATTTACAACACCAGCTTCCTGCATCTCGTAGTAAAAATCGTTCCCTTCACGGGTACGTTCACCAACACCAGCAAATACAGACAGACCTGAATGTTTAATCGCAATATTATTGATAAGCTCCATCATATTTACGGTCTTACCAACACCTGCACCACCAAACAAACCAATTTTACCACCTTTAGCAAACGGACAAATCAGGTCAATAACCTTCACACCCGTTTCTAAAAGTTCAGTCGCATTAGACTGCTCTTCATAGCTTGGCGCTTCACGGTGAATGGCATACAGTTCTTCTGCACCAACTTCACCACGTTCATCAATCGCGTCACCAAGAACGTTCATGATACGACCAAGCGTTTTTGTACCAACTGGTACCGAGATTGGAGCGCCAGTATTATCAACTACCATTCCACGACGTAAACCATCCGAGCTACCCATGACGATACAGCGAACAACGCCACCGCCTAACTGTTGTTGTACTTCAAGTACAAGACGCTCTTTTGCATCAACAACATTCAGAGCATCATATACACTTGGTACTTCACTCTGTGGGAACTCCACGTCGACTACTGCACCAATGATCTGTACGATCTTACCTGTAGTCATCGTTAATCCTCTAAACTATTTCGTTTTACCAATGCTTAAACAGCTGCTGCACCTGAAACAATTTCTGACAGCTCTTGTGTAATTGCAGCCTGACGGGCTTTGTTATACACAAGCTCAAGATCATCAATCAGATTCCCGGCATTGTCTGTTGCTGCTTTCATAGCGACCATCCGCGCAGCCTGCTCACAAGCAAGATTCTCTACAACTCCCTGATAAACCTGAGACTCAACATAACGTTTTAGCAACGTATCAAGTAAAGGTTTGGGTTCTGGTTCATAGAGATAGTCCCATGAGTGCTGACGCTTAGACATTTCTTCACTTTCCAGCTTCGGCAAAGGTAACAATTGATCGATCGTTGGTTCCTGCACCATGGTGTTCACAAAACGGTTAAACACGACATAGAGGCGATCCAACTCACCTTCATCATATTTCTTCAGCATGACACTGACAGAACCAATCAGATCTTCCAGAGAAGGGGTATCCCCTAAACCAGAAACCTGAGCGGATACTTTAGCGCCACTACCATTAAAGAATGCTGTTGCTTTTGAGCCAATCACGGCGACATCAACTTCAACACCTTTTTCTGACCAGTTTTTCATGTCCTGCATTGCTCTCTTGAACAAATTAATGTTCAAGCCACCACAAAGACCCCGATCAGTAGAAATAATGATATAACCAATACGTTTCGCATCACGCTCATCCAGATAGGGATGACGATACTCCAGATTCGCGTTTGCGACATGACCGATCACTTTACGTATCGTTTCTGCATAGGGACGGGAGGCTTCCATTGCATCCTGACTGCGACGCATTTTAGAAGCAGCTACCATCTCCATTGCTTTCGTAATCTTCTGAGTGCTCTTTACACTTCCGATTTTATTACGTATTTCTTTCGCGCCGGCCATCGTTACTCTCCATTAGTTGGTGGTATTCACATCACCACCGACCTGTTTACCAAGTTTGGTTTGCTTTAAACTCATCGACCAGCTTTTTCAGCTTCGCTTCGATATCATCGTTATAAGCACCAGTCTTGTTAATCTCAGCTACAAAATCAGCATATTGATTGTGAGCAAACGATAGTAAGGCAGCTTCGAAATCAAGCAATTTGCTTAACTCAATATCTTCAAGATAACCACGTTCAGCAGCAAATATAACTAATGACTGATCGAAAACAGACATAGGTGCATATTGCTTCTGTTTCATCAATTCAGTGACTTTCTGTCCATGATCAAGCTGTTTCTTAGTTGCTTCATCCAGATCAGAAGAGAACTGAGCGAACGCAGCCAATTCACGATACTGTGCCAGTGCAGTACGAATACCACCAGATAATTTCTTCATAATCTTCGTTTGAGCTGAACCACCAACACGGGATACAGAAATACCCGGGTCAACAGCAGGACGTACACCTGCATTAAATAGTTCAGTTTGTAGGAAGATTTGACCATCCGTAATAGAGATTACGTTTGTTGGTACAAAAGCAGAAACATCACCAGCCTGAGTTTCGATAATAGGAAGAGCAGTCAGAGAACCGGTTTTCCCTTTCACTTTACCATCAGTAAAATGTTCAACATACTCTTCACTTACCCGAGCAGCACGCTCAAGCAAACGTGAATGTAAGTAGAATACATCACCCGGGAAAGCTTCACGGCCAGGTGGGCGTTTCAGCAACAAAGAAATTTGACGATAAGCAACCGCTTGTTTAGATAAATCATCATAAACAATCAACGCATCTTCGCCACGATCTCTGAAATATTCACCCATTGTACATCCGGCATAAGGTGCCAGATATTGCAGGGCAGCGGATTCAGATGCAGACGCAACAACAACAATAGTGTTTGCTAAAGCACCATGCTCTTCAAGTTTACGCACAACGTTTGCAATTGTTGATGCCTTTTGGCCAATAGCAACGTAAATAGAAAAAATACCTGAATCTTTCTGGTTAATAATGGCATCAATAGCCATCGCTGTTTTACCAGTCTGACGGTCACCGATAATCAATTCACGCTGACCACGACCAATAGGAATCATTGAGTCGACAGACTTATAACCAGTCTGAACTGGTTGATCTACAGATTTACGATCAATGACACCAGGCGCTATCACTTCTACAGGAGAAGACAATTTTGCCTCAATAGGACCTTTACCATCGATAGGCTCACCCAGTGTATTCACTACGCGCCCCAGAAGCTCAGGTCCTACAGGTACTTCAAGAATACGCCCGGTACCTGTAACTTTAGTGCCTTCCTTCAGGTCGGCATATGGCCCCATAACAACAGCACCTACAGAGTCTCTCTCAAGGTTAAGTGCTAATGCATAACGGCCACCCGGTAATTCAATCATTTCACCTTGCATCACGTCCGTCAGGCCGTGAATGCGGATAATACCATCGCTTACCGATACGATAGTACCTTCATTGCGAGCTTCACTAACAACGTTAAAAGTTTCTATACGCTGTTTAATTAGATCGCTAATTTCCGTGGAATTAAGTTGCATGCTCCAATCCCCATTAAGACTGTAAGACATCGCTCAGTCGGGACAATCGTCCAGACACTGAACTATCGATGACTAAGTCTCCGGCTCGAATTATAACCCCACCGAGTAGGGCCTCATCTATACTGCAATTCAGCTGAACTTTGCGCTCGAGTCGCTGCTCAAGTTTGTTGCTGATTTCTGTTTTTTGTTGTTCGGAAAGCTCAGTTGCAGATACAACTTCTACTTCCACTTGCTTTTCATGCTCAACTTTAAGCTCAAAAAACAAATCACAGACATCAGAAAGAGCTTTTAATCGCCCATTTTCAGCCATCACTTTAATCAGGTTCTGGCCAAATTCATCAAACTGATCACCACAAACGGCAATAAATAATTCTGCCATTTTTTCGGCAGCCATAGAGCTATTCAATAACTCTTTCATATGCTCATTTCTGGTTACTTCAGCAGCGAAAATAAGCATCTCACCCCATTGGTCGAGTTGCCCTTTTTCCACCGCAAAGTCAAAAGCTGCTTTAGCATAGGGGCGTGCGATTGTTGCCAAATCAGACATATGCGCCCCCCCAGCTATAATTTTGCAGTAATATTATCGAGAATATCTTTATGCGCTTCTTTATCAATTGAACGCTCAAGAATTTTCTCTGCACCAGCTACAGCCAATGCAGCTACCTGTTTACGTAAGTCATCGCGAGCCCGGTTACGTAATGACTCAATCTCGGCTGCGGCCTGAGCGATAATCTTTTCACGCTCACCTTCAGCTTCAACACGAGCTTCATCAATAATTTGTAATTTACGCTTGTTCGCTTGCTCAATAACTTCAGCAGCTGTACGTTTCGCTTCTTTCATACGTTCAGAAGCATTCGCTTTCGCTAGATCAAGATCTTTTTCAGCACGTTCGGCTGCAGACAAACCGTCAGCAATTTTTTTCTGACGCTCTTCTATAGCTGCTATCAATGGTGTCCATACATATTTCATGCAGAACAATACAAAAATAGCAAAAGCTATCGCTTGACCGAACAGAGTTGCGTTTATATTCACCGCAGACTCCTCATATGTTTGCAAATAGGAAAAACACTAAATAATTAAAGTGCAATTATATTAACCAGCAACCGCAAACATGACGTACAAACCAAGACCAACAGAGATCATAGGAATTGCGTCGACAAGACCCATTACGATAAAGAACTGAGTACGGATAAGTGGGATAAGATCAGGCTGACGAGCAGCACCTTCAAGGTACTTACCACCAAGCATACCGATACCGATTGCCGCACCAATTGCTGCTAGGCCCATCATGATCGCCGCTGCAAGATACAGCAGATCCATGTTCAAGTTTTCCATTATTGACTCCAAGTTATACTATTGAGTTTTATGATAAATAAGTTTGAATTAGTGTTCTTCTGATGCTTGAGATAAATAAACTATCGTCAATACCATGAAGATAAATGCTTGTAACGTAATGATCAGTATATGGAAGATCGCCCATGGAACGGACAACATCCATTGAGACCACCAAGGTAATAACCCGGCAATCAAAATAAAGATCAACTCACCAGCATACATATTTCCGAACAAACGAAGACCCAGTGATACCGGCTTCGAAACCAATGTCACACCTTCCAGAATTAAATTTATCGGAATAAATGCCCAATGGTTAAATGGTTGTAGTGTTAGCTCTTTCGCAAATCCTATTGGTCCCTTAATTTTAAAGCTGTAATACAGAATTAATACAAAGACACCTAACGCCATCGAAAGCGTTATATTCACATCCGCGGAAGGAACAACACGAAGATAATGAATTCCTATCAAGCCAGCTGCATGAGGAAGGAAGTCTACCGGGATCAAGTCCATTAAGTTCATCAGGAACACCCATCCGAAAATGGTTATCGCCAATGGAGCAATTAACGCACTTTTTCCGCTGAATACATCTTTCACCGTACCATCAACAAATTCGACGATCATTTCGACGAAACATTGCAATTTTCCGGGAACATCACTTGAAGCATTTTTGGCTACACGGGAAAACAGCCAAAGCATACCAGCACCTAAAAGCACTGATATCACCATGGAGTCAATATTGATACTCCAAAAGCCGTCCCCTGAACTCAAAAAAGTCAGGTGGTGAGCGATATATTCTTGAGTGGTTTGAGTGGCTTCACCTGAACCAGACATTGAATATCCTATCTATTCACGGTTGATTGAAAAAAACGACGTCACGAACTGAACAACACTACCAAGACAATAAAACGCAACGAATACACCAGCACTAATGTCAACTTTCTTAAAAATAAACAATAGTACGCCAGCGGTCATCATTAACTTATAAACATTGCTGATAAAGGCACGGCCAACGACTGAAAATTCATTCCCAGTATCACGACCTGAATGCATATATATATTGGCTAATAATGTAGGTACACAGTACGCGAGTCCCCCGAGAAAAGTAGACATACCACTTTTCTCACCCAGCGCATAGTTTACGATAGCGGCAGATATGCTAAAAAAGGTTATCTGCCAAAAAAATGACAACATATACCATTTGTTTAACATAATTTACCACCCGTTAACTATAGGCCGATTATACATTCGACCTTATCTTTTACAATAAAGCCGAACCTACAATTCCTTAAAATATGTCACAAAAAGCAATATGATAGAGCAAAAATTTGCCACAGCTCTTATTTGATGGCTTCCTGTGAATCTACCTGATGTGTTAACGACTGCAAAATCTCTTCTAATTTCTGATTTTCATCAACACGAATCGTAATCGTTCCTTTCCCTTTATCAGAAAGAGCAACAGAAACTTTTGCTTGTAACATTTCACCCAATCTTTCAGACAAATTCAATGCATGATTCGTTACAACAGGTTTCTGAATTTTATCTGTTTCTGGTTCCAGAGCTTTTTTCACCAACTGTTCAGTTTGACGAACAGTTAAATGTTTTTTCGCAACTTCATGAGCAACTAAAGCTTGTTTTTCACCATCCAAAACAAGCAATGCTCTGGCATGTCCCATATCTAGTTTACGCTCTTCAACAAGTAACTTCACCGCATCATCAAGTTGATTTAAACGCAATAAATTACTAACCGTCGCCCGGGATTTACCGATAACATCCGCGACCTGCTGATGAGTTAATTCAAACTCGTCCTGTAATCGCTCAAGAGCCTGAGCTTCTTCAATAGCATTCAGGTCTTCACGCTGAATATTCTCAATCAGAGCCATAGCAATAGCAGCGCGATCTTCTACTTTCTTGACCAGACATGGTACAAGCTTTAGCCCGGCAAGCCTTGCTGCTCTCCAACGTCTTTCACCTGCAATAATTTCATACATTCCTTGTCCGACAGGACGAACAATAATGGGTTGTATGATTCCCTGAGACTGAATCGATGCTGAAAGCTCTTCTAAAGCCTCAGGAGAAACATCTTTACGAGGTTGATAGGTTCCGGGCTTTAAATGAGTTATCGATATATCGGTCAGCTCTCCATCTGAAGAAAGAGACTGACTATGAGTTGCAACCTGCTGCTTCTCTCTGGCCAGAGAACTGGTTGACAATAGTGCATCCAGCCCTTTTCCTAAACCACGTTTAGACATAAAAACAAATCCTGTGTATTAATACTTAAGCAAAAACTTCATCACGACGTAACATCTCACCAGCGAGGGCCAGATATGCTTTCGCGCCCACAGAATACTTATCATAATACATAGCGGGTTTACCATGACTTGGCGCTTCAGCAAGACGAACATTTCGGGGGATAACGGTCCGGTACACTTTGTCACCGAAATGTTTCTTCAGCTGATCAGAAACCTCATTGGATAAACGATTACGAGGATCAAACATCGTTCTTAGCAAACCTTCTATCTTCAGATTGTTATTAACGACAGCAGCTAACTTACTAATGGTATCCATTAATGCAGTTAATCCTTCAAGGGCAAAATATTCACATTGCATCGGGACCAGTACAGAATCCGCTGCAGCCATCGCGTTGATTGTAAGAAGGTTTAAAGAGGGAGGACAATCGATAAAGATGAAATCATAGTTATCACGAACCGAAGATAACACATTTTTTAAACGAACTTCCCGGGCAAAAACTTCCATGAGTTTGATTTCAGCAGCAGTAACGTCCGCATTCGCTGCAATCAAATCATAATGACCGGTCGTTTTTTGACAAACAACATCTTCAAAAGGCACTTCTTCAACTAAGAGATCATAAGCCGTGTAATCAACCTGATATTTATCAACACCGCTCGCCATTGTGGCATTTCCCTGTGGATCCAGATCAATGACTAAAACCTTGCGCTTTGTTGCGGCCATTGATGCAGCCAAATTAACACAAGTCGTTGTTTTCCCAACCCCGCCTTTCTGATTGGCAATTGCTACAATTTTACTCACGATCTGCCTCGCTGTTTATTTCTTGCGCGATAAGATTACAAGATGACGCTCACCTTCTAACTCAGGAACAACTAAAGATTTGACATCCATCACAGAATATTCTTCAGGAAGCTGATTTATCTCATCGTGCGGTACTTGTCCTTTTAAAGCCAGAAAAACACCACTCTGCTGCTTTGGAAGATGCTGACACCAATCTATCATATCTAAAACAGAAGCAAATGCACGGCTAAGAACACCATCAAACTTGTTTTGTGGATGAAACAATTCAACTCTGCTTTGTACAGGCTCTACATTGCTGATTTTCAGTTCATAAATAACCTGCTTAATGAATCGAATACGTTTTCCAAGACTATCAAGCAGGGTAAAGCTTTTCTCCGGATTCATAATCGCCAGGGGAATTCCTGGTAACCCCGGACCGGTGCCTACATCAATAAATCTTTCCCCATTTAAATGGGGACTTACAACAATGCTATCTAAAATATGTTTAACCAGCATTTCTTCTGGTTGGCGCACAGAAGTCAGATTATAAGCTTTGTTCCATTTGTTTAATAAAGCAACATAACCAGTTAATTGTTCTCTCTGATGTTCAGTGACTTCTAAATCAGTTTGTGCAATAAGTTGATCTAAACGAGCTCTCAAAGTCGTCATTTATGCGGCTTCTCCCTTTTTCAGCAGACCATTTTTCTTGAGATAAACCAATAAAATAGAAATAGCCGCAGGAGTTATCCCTGAGATCCTGGAAGCAATACCAATCGTTTCCGGTTTAGCCGTGTTCAGCTTAAGAATCACTTCATTCGACAAACCTTTAATATTTTTATAATCCAGGTCCAATGGTAGTTTTGTATGTTCATGACGCAATGATTTTTGAATTTCATCTTGCTGTCTTTGGATGTACCCCTCATATTTGACTTGGATTTCAACCTGCTCTGATGCCTGTTGATCTTCTGATGCCGGAGCATACCAGGACAAAGATGTGAGTTTGTGATAAGTCATTTCAGGCCGTCTCAAAAGATCTTCTCCGCTCGCTTCACGGGAAACCGGCGTTTTCAGCACATCATTCAATTTTTCAATGCCTTCAGACTGTGGGTTGACCCATATATCTTTCAGGCGCTGACGTTCTGTTTCCATATTTTCGATCTTTTGATTGAACCGCTTCCAGCGAACTTCATCCACAAGCCCTAACTGGTAACCTTTTTCGGTCAAACGTAAGTCAGCATTATCTTCACGAAGCAATAACCGGTATTCAGCCCGTGAAGTAAACATCCGGTAGGGCTCTTTTGTTCCCAAGGTAGAGAGATCATCAATCAATACCCCCATATAGGCCTGATCACGTCTCGGGCTCCAGCCTTCTTTGTCCTGAGCATAAAGGCTGGCATTCAAACCGGCAATCAATCCTTGGGCCGCAGCCTCTTCATATCCCGTAGTGCCGTTGATTTGTCCGGCAAAAAACAATCCCTGAATACATTTATTTTCATAAGTTTGTTTCAGATCTCTTGGATCAAAGAAATCATATTCTATTGCGTAACCCGGGCGAACAATGTGCGCATTTTTAAATCCATCCATTGACCGAACAATCTCAACCTGCACATCAAATGGCAAACTGGTTGAAATACCATTCGGATATAATTCTGTCGTCGTCAGCCCTTCAGGCTCTATAAATATCTGGTGGCGGTCTTTATCAGCAAAACGCATGACCTTATCTTCAATCGACGGGCAATAACGCGGTCCTATCCCTTCAATAACACCGGCATACATAGGACTTCGGTCTAAATTATTACGAATAACCTCGTGGGTTTTACTGTTGGTATAAGTGATATAACAGGGAATTTGACGAGGATGCTGCTCTCTGTGACCTAAAAAGGAGAACACAGGTGTTGGATCATCACCATGCTGAATAGCAAGTTCAGAGAAATTCACCGTCGTCGCATCAATTCGGGGAGGAGTTCCCGTTTTTAACCGATCAACTCTGAGCGGAAGCTCCCGAAGACGTTTTGCCAAAGCAATTGAAGAAGGATCTCCGGCTCGCCCCCCGGCATAATTTTCCATGCCTATATGGATCTTTCCCCCCAGAAAAGTTCCGACGGTTAATACCACCGATTTAGCCTGAAACTTTAGTCCCATCTGAGTGATCACACCCGTTACTTTATCCTGCTCAACAAGCAAATCATCAACAGACTGCTGAAATAGAGTCAGATTCGGTGTATTTTCCAGATAACTCCGGACGTAAGACTTATATAACGCGCGATCTGCCTGAGCTCTTGTTGCCCGAACAGCAGGACCTTTTGAAGCATTTAATGTTCTGAACTGAATACCCGCATGATCAATAGCCTGAGCCATTAATCCGCCCAATGCATCAACCTCTTTCACCAGATGGCCTTTACCAATACCACCAATTGCCGGATTACAGGACATCTGGCCCAGGGTATCAATATTATGTGTCAGTAATAATGTTTTTTGTCCTGTTCTGGCAGAGGCTAAAGCGGCTTCCGTTCCTGCGTGACCGCCACCAACAACTATGACGTCAAAATTTTCGTGATAAAGCAT